>NZ_JASHFI010000010.1:0-90498 GCF_047460875.1 Streptococcus infantis
GATTCAGCTGGAGTTGCTGTCGGTGTTACTGGTGTTACGGTTGGTGTGTAAGTTGCAGATGCTTTGGTTCCGTTCTTATCTTCACGAACAACCGTTACGGCCGGTGCTTTACCTGTGAATGATTTCTCTGGCACGAATGTAACTGTTCCATCTGCTGCTACTGTATATGTCCCGACTCCATCAACTGTCTTGGTAGTTGAACCATCGTCGAAAGTAGCTGGAGTATCCTCATCGATTGGAACATTTGGATCGCCTTCAGTAAAGGTTGGTTTACCTGTTTGAGTCGCACCTTGGATATCTGTTGATTCAGCTGGAGTTGCTGTCGGTGTTACTGGTGTTACGGTTGGTGTGTAAGTTGCAGATGCTTTGGTTCCGTTCTTATCTTCACGAACAACCGTTACGGCCGGTGCTTTACCTGTGAATGATTTCTCTGGCACGAATGTAACTGTTCCATCTGCTGCTACTGTATATGTCCCGACTCCATCAACTGTCTTGGTAGTTGAACCATCGTCGAAAGTAGCTGGAACGTCATCGTTCATTGGCACACGGTTGTTGCCTTCAGTAAATTCAGGCTTACCTGTTTGGGTTTGACCTTGTTTACCTGTTGTTTCAACTGGTGTCGCTGTCGGTGTTACAGGAGTCACAGTTGGGGTGTACTTAGCTGTGATTTCAGTTCCATTCTTATCCACACGTTTCACAGTTACGCCTGTTCCTGTTCCAGTAAATGATTTTTCTGGGACGAAGGTTACTGTTCCATCTGGTGCGACTGTGTATGTTCCTTCGCCATCTACTGTCTTAGTGGTTGAGCCATCTTCGAAGGTGGCTGGAGTATCCTCATCGATTGGAACATTTGGATCGCCTTCAGTAAAGGTTGGTTTACCTGTTTGAGTGGCACCTTGGATATCTGTCGATGTTGCATCTTCAGATGTTGGAACGACTGGAGTAATCTTCGGTGTATATGTTGTTTCTACTGTTGTTCCATTTGTGTCAGCTGCTTGAACCTTAACTGGAACAACATCACCTGAGTATGATTTATCAGTTGGTGTGAAGGTTACAACACCTGTTTCCTTATCAACTGTGAAAGTACCAACAACCTTGCCTTCTGGTGATTTCGCTTCTACTGATGTAGCTGGTTGACCATTCTCGTCAAGAAGAGTAATGGTATCCTTGTCGATTGGTACAACTGGATCACCTTCTGTGAAAGTAACTGTTCCAGTTTGGACCACACCTTGAGGTCCAGTTGATTCGGCCGGAATTGCTGTTGGTGTTACTGGTGTCACAGTTGGGGTGTAAGTTGCAGATGCTTTGGTTCCGTTCTTATCTTCACGAACAACCGTTACGGCCGGTGCTTTACCTGTGAATGATTTCTCTGGCACGAATGTAACTGTTCCATCTGCTGCTACTGTATATGTCCCGACTCCATCAACTGTCTTGGTAGTTGAACCATCGTCGAAAGTAGCTGGAACGTCATCGTTCATTGGCACACGGTTGTTGCCTTCAGTAAATTCAGGCTTACCTGTTTGAGTCGCACCTTGGATATCTGTTGATTCAGCTGGTGTTGCTGTCGGTGTTACTGGTGTTACGGTTGGTGTGTAAGTTGCAGATGCTTTGGTTCCGTTCTTATCTTCACGAACAACCGTTACGGCCGGTGCTTTACCTGTGAATGATTTCTCTGGCACGAATGTAACTGTTCCATCTGCTGCTACTGTATATGTCCCGACTCCATCAACTGTCTTAGTAGTTGAGCCATCGTCAAATGTCGCTGGAACATCTTCATTGATAGCTACTGTTTTCTCAACACCATCAACGGTTACTGTTCCACCCTTGAATTCAGGTTTACCTGTTTGAGTAGCACCTTGGATATCTGTTGATTCAGCTGGTGTTGCTGTCGGTGTTACCGGTACGATTTCAGGTGTGTATGTTGTATCCACCTTGATACCGTTTGAGCTTTCCGCTTGAACCTTAGCTGGAGTTACCGCACCAGTGTATGATTTGTCAGTTGGTGTGAAAGTGACTTGACCAGTAGCTGAATCGATAGAGTAAGTACCAATTTCAGTTGTACCATCAGCGGCATAAGCTGGTGTACTTGTCACTTCATTGCCATCATTATCCAAAAGCGTGTAGCTATTATCTTTGATCGTAATAGCTTTATTTTCAAAATTCACTTGAACAGTTGTTCCTGCGAAGGTTGGTGTGCCTGTTTGAGTGGCTCCTTGGATATCTTTTGATGTAGCTGGTTGAGCTGTTGGAACAGCCGCTACAACAGTTGGTGTGTAGGTTGCATCGGATGTAATTGTTGCAGTCTTACCGTTCGCATTTGTAATAGTAGCAGTTGCTTGAACAGTTACTCCTTGTGCAGTGCCTACAAAATCTTTTTCAGGAGTAAAGGTTACCGCTCCAGTCGTTGGATCGATTGTATATGTTCCTTCACCTGCTACTGTCACTGTTGTTTCATCAGTTGGTTGACCAGTTGCTGGATCCACCAATTTCTTGCTTGTGATTTCAGCAGTCTTATCATTACTCAAATCAAAGGTTGGTGTTTGGGTTTGAGGAACGTTTTGAATATCCGCAGAAACCTTGTCTGTAGGAGTCACTGTAATTGGTGTTACTGATGGTGTATAAGTCGCTGAAGCTTTTGTTCCGTTCATGTCTTCACGAACGACTGTAACCGCTGACGCTGTTCCTGTAAAACTTGGTTCTGGAACAAATGTAACAGTACCGTCTCCTGCTACTGTGTAGGTACCAACGCCATCAACTGACTTGGTAGTTGAGCCATCATCAAATGTTGCTGGAACATCATCGTTCATTGGCACACGACTGTCACCTTCAGTGAATACAGGTTTACCTGTTTGAGTGGCACCTTGGATATCAGTAGATGTTGCATCTTCAGATGTTGGAACGACTGGAGTAATCTTCGGTGTATATGTTGTTTCTACTGTTGTTCCATTTGTGTCAGCTGCTTGAACCTTAACTGCGACAACATCACCTGAATATGATTTATCCGTTGGTGTGAAGGTTACAACACCTGTTTCCTTATCAACTGTGAAAGTACCAACAACCTTGCCTGTTGGTGATTTAGCATCTACAGATGTAGCTGGTTGACCAGTTTCATCAAGAAGAGTAATGACATCCTTATCGATTGGTACAACTAGATCACCTTCTGTGAAAGTAACTGTTCCAGTTTGAACCACACCTTGAGGTCCAGTTGATTCGGCTGGTGCTGCAGTTGGTGTTACAGGTGTGACTGTTGGTGTGTAAGTCGTAGAAGCTTTGGTTCCATTCTTATCTTCACGAACAACCGTTACAGCCGGTGCTTTACCTGTGAATGACTTTTCAGGAACAAAGGTTACTGTACCATCTGCAGCTACTGTGTATATACCAACACCGTCAACTGTCTTGGTAGTTGAGCCATCGTCGAAAGTAGCTGGAACGTCATCGTTCATTGGTACACGGCTGTCACCTTCAGTAAATTCAGGCTTACCTGTTTGAGTTTGACCTTGCTTACCTGTTGTTTCAACTGGTGTTGCTATCGGTGTTACTGGTGTTACGGTTGGTGTGTAAGTTGCAGAGGCTTTTGTTCCGTTCTTATCTTCGCGAACAACCGTCACTGCTGAAGCAGTTCCAGTAAATGATTTCTCAGGTACGAAGGTTACTGTTCCATCTGCTGCTACTGTGTATGTACCAACACCGTCAACTGTCTTGGTAGTTGAGCCGTCATCGAATGTTGCAGGAACGTCATCGTTCATTGGCACACGGCTATCACCTTCTGTGAATACAGGTTTACCTGTTTGAGTAGCACCTTGGATATCTGTTGATTCAGCTGGAGTAGCTGTTGGGGTTACCGGAACAATTTCTGGTGTGTAAGTTGTATCCACCTTGATACCGTTTGAGCTTTCAGCTTGAACCTTGGCTGGTGTTACAGCACCTGTGTATGATTTATCAGTTGGTGTGAATGTTACAGTACCAGTTGCTGGATCGATAGTGAATGTACCGATTGGCGTTGTACCATTAGCAGCATAAGCTGGTGTACTTGTTACCTCGTTACCATCATTATCCAAAAGCGTGTAGCTATTATCTTTGATCGTAATAGCTTTATTTTCAAAATTCACTTGAACAGTTGTTCCTGCGAAGGTTGGTGTGCCTGTTTGAGTGGCTCCTTGGATATCTTTTGATGTAGCTGGTTGAGCTGTTGGAACAGCCGCTACAACTGTTGGTGTGTAGGTTGCATCGGATGTAATTGTTGCAGTCTTACCGTTCGCATTTGTAATAGTAGCAGTTGCTTGAACAGTTACTCCTTGTGCAGTGCCTACAAAATCTTTTTCAGGAGTAAAGGTTACCGCTCCAGTCGTTGGATCGATTGTATATGTTCCTTCACCTGCTACTGTCACTGTTGTTTCATCAGTTGGTTGACCAGTTGCGGGATCCACCAATTTCTTGCTTGTGATTTCAGCAGTCTTATCATTACTCAAATCAAAGGTTGGTGTTTGGGTTTGAGGAACGTTTTGAACATCCGCAGAAACCTTATTAGTAGGTGTAATTGTAATTGGTGTTACTGAAGGTGTGTAAGTCGCTGAAGCTTTTGTTCCGTTCATGTCTTCACGAACGACTGTAACCGCTGATGCAGTACCTGTAAAGCTTGGTTCTGGAACAAAGGTTACTGTTCCATCTGCTGCTACTGTGAACTTACCAACGCCTTCTACTGTCTTAGTCGTTGAACCATCGTCAAATGTTGCTGGAACAGCATCGTTCATTGGCACACGGCTATTACCTTCAGTAAATACCGGCTTACCTGTTTGAGTGGCACCTTGAACATCTGTTGATTCAGCTGGTGCTGCAGTTGGTTTAACCGGTGTTACTGTTGGTGTGTAGGTTGCAGATGCTTTGGTTCCGTTCTTATCTTCACGGACAACCGTTACGGCCGGTGCTTTACCTGTGAATGACTTTTCAGGAACAAAAGTTACTGTTCCATCTGCAGCTACTGTATATGTACCAGCACCTTCCACAGTTTTAGTCGTTGAGCCATCATCAAATGTTGCCGGAACATCATCGTTCATTGGTACACGGCTATTACCTTCAGTAAATTCAGGTTTGCCTGTTTGAGTCGCACCTTGGATATCTGTTGATTCAGCTGGTGTCGCTGTTGGGGTTACTGGAACAATTTCAGGTGTATAAGTTGTATCCACCTTGATACCGTTTGAGCTTTCAGCTTGAACCTTAGCTGGTGTTACAGCACCTGTGTATGATTTATCAGTTGGTGTGAATGTTACAGTACCAGTTGCCGGATCGATAGTGAATGTACCGATTGGCGTTGTACCATCGGCAGCATAAGCTGGCGTAGTTGTAACTTCATTACCATCTTTATCCAAGAGCTTATAACTATTTGATTTAATGGTTACAGGTTTATCTTGACCATTTACTTGGACAGTTGTTCCTGCAAAGGTTGGTGTACCTGTTTGAGTGGCACCTTGGATATCTTTAGATGTAGCTGGTTGAGCTGTTGGAACAGCCACTACAACAGTTGGTGTGTAGGTCGCATCTGAAGTAATGGTTGCAGTCTTACCATTAGCATTTGTAATAGTAGCAGTTGCCTGAACAGTTACTCCTTTTGCAGTACCAACAAAGTCTTTTTCTGGCGTAAATGTTACTGCTCCAGTCGTTGGATCGATTGTATAGCTACCTTCACCTGCTACTGTCACTGTTGTTTCATCAGTTGGTTGACCAGTTGCTGGATCTACTAATTTCTTGCTAGTAATCTTCGTAGCCTTGTCATTGCTTAACTCAAATGTAGGTGTTTGAGTTTGAGGAACATTTTGAACATCAGCAGAAACCTTGTCTGTAGAAGTCACTGTGATTGGTGTGACAGTTGGAGTGTACTTAGCTGTTGCAGTCTTGATGTAGTCCTGTTGGATCTTACCATCTTTGTTTCGACCAACTGGCGCTGACAATGAAACATCCACACCTTTGGCTGTACCAGTAAAGCTTGGATCTGGAGTGAAGGTTACTTCACCCGTTGAAGGATTAATCGTATAAGTTCCTTCCCCTTCAACTGTTACAGATGGCGTATCCGTAGTGAGACCTGTGGCAGGATCCACCAACTTAGCAGGATATTCTGCACTTGGAGTGATTGCAATCTTGTCACCATTTGAGTTAGTCGCAGTTGTGTTAAAGGTCGGAGTTTCTTTTTGAGTCGCACCTTGAACATCAGTCGAAGTTTTGTCAACTCCTTCGATTTCAATTGGAGTGACTGTTGGAACGTATTGACCATCCATGGTATTCAACTGACCATTAATGTTTGCTTCTTGATCTGGGAATTTTGTTGACCAACCAGTATCATAACCGTTGTTATCTGAACGACGGATAGAAATACCATCAGCTGTTCCAAGGAAGTTATCTTCAGGAATAAATTCAACGTCGACATCTTTACCGTTAGCAGTAATCTTGTACTTACCTTGTCCTGGAACGACATAGTAACCGTCCGCATCAAGAGTTGCACGGTTGCCATCTTTATCAACGATGTATGGTTCTACCGTTTCGTCAATAACGGCACTGGAATTAAGCTCATACTTGTGTTCTCCACGTGCTGTAAAGGTTACAGTTGCAGTTTGCTTCGCCCCTTGAAGACCAGAAGTTTCCTTGAATTCCCCTTTTGGCGGGTGCGTAATTTGAGTTCTGAAGTCTTCCACTTCCCCTGAGAAGGCCATACCAGTTGGGGTCTCAATCTCGGTAGCTTTCTTGGCAATACGGACACGAGCACCTAGTTCATTAACGCTAGGGTCGATATAAGTCTTGCTATTTGCAAAGGTCAACTCAACGGTGCCGTCATTTGTGATTCTTGCAAGATCAGAGCGTTCATCTTCATCAAAGATACCATTTTGGTTAAAGTCTACCCAACCATAGATATGTGCTTCTGAAGCTCCATCTGTATGGGCTTGAACTGACAGTTTATAGTTCCCTGGGCGTGTACGGTCCATCTTGATCATCTCATTGGTTGCCCCTTTGAGTTCATCTGGAAGCAATTGGTCAATTCCTTCATCGGCCGTAGTAGAGTTATCATCACCGAACCAGTCAAGAGTCGTGTTTTCATCCATATCAGGACTCACGTTACCAAGATACGGTTGATTTACTTTAGCCCCAGTTACGCCATCTACAGTTGCAATGGTATGCATAGCCTTACCGTATGACTCAGGAGCGTCTCCTTCATCAATTGGGAAGAATCCTAGCATTGCTGACTGTTTACCAGCTGAAGCGATATAAAGTCCCACTTCAGATGCTCCACGCGTCATTACGAGTGGAACTGCTCTATTTCCTTCAGAAATGTTTGGTCCAAAGACACCGGTTCCTAGACCAGCCGTAACTTTGTCAGGATTTCCAAAGTACTTCCATGCTACTGGTTTCTTATCTGGTCCAGCTACAGGAGAATTATCACGAAGTTGTCTTAGGTTAAGGTTATTATATTTAGGTTTAGAACCAAAAAGATTCTCTGTATCTTGTGGTTCATAAGGAACAGTGGTGGATGGTCTAGTATATTTCTTCCATTCCCCAATGTGCTGCCAACCTTGTCCGTTGGTAGTGAACATAACAAATTCACCAGGGTTAGCAGACTCTCCATCAGCCATAACAATAGCTGGCTTAACTGTCTTACCACGGAAGGTTGCAGAGATTTCAAACTGAATTCCGATATTTCCACCATTCATAGCTGAACTTATGGTAGTCTTCTTGGCTTTCGTATCAACGTTTTCAAATCTAACTTCAGTCCAATTATTTTGAGCATCAGCGACAACGTCGGCTTCTTCGCCATTGTTAAAAGCGTTTCGAGCCCCTGTTGAAGTAACACCCTTTACATATCCATTTTTTGCATTTGGATCATATGTTGCTTTTTCAGCTTCTGTAGCCCCTTGCTCTTCCATCCGTTTCTTATAAATCTCAGTTGCTTGGAAAGGCTTCAAGGATTTGACTTTTACAGTGACTACATAGCCAGGCATGATTTCCTTGGTATAGGTAGCGCCAACTTGAAGAGCTAATTTCTCTTCTAAATTTTTATCAGGAAAAGCGTCATTTTTAGGAACGAGGACTGTTTTTGCCCCTGTCCAGTTGGCTACATCTCCAAAGTCCAACCAAGTAATCTGGTTAGTCATAGATTTGGCATCAAGATCTGTTGTAAAGCCTGGTTTTTCAACTTTTGGAGTTGAAGTTGCGTCTTCAACGTCTGCACCAATTCCAGTAGCTGTTGCAGTATCTGCACGGAAGGCTGTGTTTTTGTCAATCTCTTTACCATTACGAGGGTCGTTTTTCCCTGTATTTGCGATTGCGTTAGTACCTTCAGCTGGCTTTGTGTTTTCTGCAGGTTTACCTGTAGTGGCTTCTGTCTTTTCAGTAGCTGCTACTTTTTCTTCGGCTACAGCTTTTTCTTTGTTTTTAAGCTTAGAATTGACAATAGTTACAAGTGATTGGTAAGCTGCGTCAAGTTCAGCTTGGCTTGTAGCAGAAGTAAGTGCATTTTTAGCATTATCAAGACTTACTTTTAAAGCATCAATACTTTCATCAGTCTTATTGCTATATTTACCATTCGCCAGGTTTGTTTCAATCTCAGCAATATAGGCTTGTAATCTTGTTTGATCTAGTTTCAGCTTTGTCTCAGTTGCAACTGGGACAACTGGACTTGCCTGATAAGTTGTAACATCTTCTTTCTCAGCTTGAGATGTAGAAAGAGATGCCGACTGTTCCTTTTCAGTCATCACAGCAACCTCGTCAGTTTGCTTATTCTCAGCGACTTCTTCAGCTGCTACTCCTGTAGCCGTTCCAAGCATGACTAAAGTTCCTAGTAAAACTGAACAAACTCCTACATTTAACTTACGAATTGAAAATCGACTAATACGGTCATTAAAGAGATCATTTTTCACTTATGCTACCTCCGAGTCATCTATAACTTAACTTAGTTTAGAATATATATGTATTTACTATCCATTATATTTCGTAAACTACTCGCTGTTATATTTTATCATGTCAGCCCTTTAATACCAAGCATTTTGCTTAACTTTTTGGAAAAAAATTTTACTTTTATCACTCAAATCATTCAGTAAGTCCTATAAAAATTAATATACCTGTTCGATATATTTAATATAAACAAAGTATAAATTTCTAATTATCTTTTTATATTTTCTTAAATGCTCGTAAAGCCTTATTCTATGTGCTTTCGAGTATTTTTACTGTAGGAAGATACTTCACGTTTCTTTGCATATTTCCTCATGTCTTAGCTGTCAGAAGTGGTAAATAAGTAGTAAATTCATTTGTACTACTAAGCAACAAGACGCTCCTGTTGCTTCTCTTTATTCAAGCGTTTCATTTCTGCCATTGCAGAATCGAATGTTGCATGTGCGTAATAGTTCAGCGTCATGGCTATATTAGCATGTCCCATAATGTACTGTAATGCCTTTGGATTCATTCCTGCATTTGCATAGTTGGTACAGAATGTATGTCGCAAACTATGTGGAGTGATGTGTGGCAATTTATCCTCGTTATACTTATTGTATTTCTTAACAAGACCTTTCATCATGCCGTTGTAATCACTTGCCACTTTTGGATAGTTCTTTCTATTAAGAAAGAGGAAATCACTATATCCATCAATCTCAACACGCTTATCATTCTTTCGATTCGCTAACACTCGCTTAAATGCTTGATAGGCTTCTTCAACCATAGGAACTTGACGTTCGCCACTTTTGGTCTTTGGTGTTTCAATGTAGTACCCAATTTCAGTATCTCTCAATAGCTGATGGTCTATATTGACAAGACGATTCTCAAAATCTAAATCTGGAAGTGTCAAACCACCAAACTCTGAAATACGAAGACCTGTTTTTAAGAGTATCAGAATTTCATCATAATTTTTGCTGTAGGTTTTATCAGCTTTCGCAAAGGCTAACAGTTTTTCTTCCTGTTCTCCTGTTAGTACGGTCTTAGGGACAGTATCATCATCAAGAACTGCTTTCAGTTGAAAGTCAAATGGATTCTTCCGAACACAATCATCTTGTATAGCAATATAGAATGAAGCCTTTAAAGAACGTTTGTAGTTATTGATGGTTTGATAAGCATAACCATTTTCACTCATTCTAATAGCCCATTCTTTAGCGTCTGATGGCTTAATACTGTCAATACTTCTTACACCTAACTTGTCTTTCTTCAAAATATCCATAAGATATTTGCGTCCAGTTTCAGTGTTTTTTCTAACCTTTGGTCTTTGAGCGTTCTGTTTTGCGTAAAGCTGGCAGAGTGTCATTTTCTTTCCTACAACATCAATACCATCATGAATGTCTTTCTGTAACTCTGCGATTTTCTCTCTAAGTGAGATACAATCACGCTTTCCTGCTGGTACTCGGTCTGTAGCCACAAGTTTCCACGAGTAAACAAATTGCGGTTCTCCAAATGAATCTATATATTTGTATAAGTATCTTCCGTCTTTTCGTTGGCTCTCTCCAGTCTTTAAGATTCGACCTTTATTGTCACGTCTTTTTTCTGACATGGCATTTGCTCCTTTCCTTTATGGAAAGAGCCTTGATACGACTTAATACTATTTTATCATATACAAGACCCTTTGGCGACGCTAGATTGCGTCCAATGTATCTATAATTTTTTCAAATTGTTTTCGTTTAATCTGAATACGATTGCCATTCATAATCAGCCAATTTGCATTTTTATTTTCCTCTGCCAAGCGTCGTAGCTTGTTTTCGCCAATACGAAAATATTTTGACGCTTCTTCAATGGTTAGGGTATAACGTTCCCAAATAGGAATGTCAGTCTGCTTCATAAAATCCTCCTTTCCAAATCACTTATTTGGATTTCATAAAAGTTGTTTTACCAGCAATCGAACAGCTTTAGCAAAGCTCACGGGAGTTCCACCCCTGCATGGTTCTCATGTAGCCATACTCATTGCCTGCGACGGTTTTATCACGCTCGGACTATTGACTGTATGGGAGTATCATTATCACGATAAGAATGTCGTTGCAGGCAATCCTGCTAAAGATTGCTTCTCGGATCACTAACATGAATCGCTCGCTATCTTTATAAGATAGGTCATGGCGGTTAGTTCCGTTGGCTCTTTTCTTATCGAAACGTATTCGATTACTTTTATTCAGTTTTCAAAGAACAATGGCTCGTTAGCCTATCAAAACACATTGAAAGCTCAATATGCTTTGGTGGAATAACAAACCTCCCTGTTCGGGAAGCGTGGAATAGTATGGCACGCTTCCACGAAAGGAGAGAGGATATTACTTAATTTCAAATGACAAAATCTTTGTAATCAGTCTGGTTTCCATTCTTCCACGTAAGACTTCATCAACGACCATACTTTGATTGCCATATTCATCTTTCATAAGTCGTAGGGAACGCTTCGTTATGTACCCTCTGTAATGATGTAGAATCTGGTTAATCGCTTCGGTATCGCCATCTGTTGCCTTTACAATGAGAGGAAAGGGAATCATAGGATATTGTGTTTTCATTCTTCAAATTCCTCCATAAACTTTTTAATTAAGGCTAGTCCACTGGTTCTATGCCGATAGACAGTAGAACGGTTCAATTTCAACAGGTCTGCAATTTCTGAATCGCTCATGTCCATAAAGTAAAACAGCAGTAGAATTTCACGTTTCTTGTCTGGCAACTCACGTAATGCTTCACTCAACAAATCATTTTCAACGCCTACTGATAACCCATTGAGTGTAAAAATCTGAAAGTCAGTTGAATAGTTATCTGTTGTCGCAAACTGGCTAACAAGATAATCGCCAACATCCGAAAAGGACACCTCACGCTTTGCAATCCTTGAAAGATAAAGCATATAATTCTTTCGCTCGTCTTCCATAGCACGTTTACAGATATAGTCAAACTGATTTTCTATTGTGGTCTGAAAAGAAGATGGTTTCATGTTTCTCACCCCCTTTCTGTCTAGGAAAGGAAGTGAGCCTTGCTCGTTTATCTCCTTTCACTCTTAGTCCCAATGTGAAAGGGGGATTTGTTGCATTACTGATAAATAAACTTTGTAAAAAAGTTCTGAATAGCCAAAAAATCATATAAACAGATTTATTTCTCTGTTTACATGCTTCTGTTATTCTATCTATATGATTTATAAAACCACATTGGTGGACGTACTTATCTATTGCAGATAGACGACTTTTTTTGACAAGAACCCAATGTAAGGAAATTTATTGTATATGATGTACTTCATGGCGACGTTGACCTCCAACAAACCGCCATTTGGAAGTAATATACAATATTTTAACAGCGTAAATAGCACTACCATATAACGGTTTTTTTTATTGGCGTTTAGTAGTGCTTTTTATTAAATATAAACCTATAAACCATATAACACGTTTTTCTATACCTGTTTTTAATTCAGTAGGAACAATAAAATGTATAGAGGTGGTCTACTATGCGTAAAAAAGAAGATAAATATGATTTTAGAGCCTTTGGTTTAGCCATTAAAGAAGCTCGATTGAAACGAGGTTTAACTCGTGAACAAGTGGGAGCATTGATTGAAATTGACCCACGGTACTTAACTAATATTGAAAATAAAGGGCAACACCCCAGCATACAAGTTCTTTATGACCTTGTATCGTTACTTCATGTTTCCGTTGATGAATTTTTCTTACCTGCTAATAACTTGGTAAAAAGCACCCGACGATTACAGATAGAGAAATACATGGATAGCTTTACAGACAAAGAACTATCCTTAATGGAATCTTTAGCCAGCGGTATCAACGAAGCAAGAAACATCGAAGACTAATTAAAAGAATCCATACATAACGGAAAGAGCCGATAAAATGAGATTGTATTAATCTCATTTTATCGGCTCTGCGTCTTTGCGTCTGGCTCTGTAATCACAGTTACTTTGAACTGCTTTATTTCAATTAAATTTTCTTGTCTGCATTTCGGACAATAGAGGGGGAATTTTTTTAATTCAGTATCTTCCCTTATCTTTAATCGTGTTTTATTTCCACATACAGGACATGTTGAGGCGGTAAGTTTGCTAGTCAAGGAGTAAAACGACGAAGATTAGCATTTACTTCCGCCCATGCGATAGCTGTCCGTGATTGACAAGTGCTAGCACGCAGACAGAACGGAGATAGCGAACCGCTGAGTGTGTCGCTCTGCTCGTAAAAGCTTAGAAACCTTTGAACGAAAGGGATAATGAAAGCCTTGATTGCAAGGCTTTTTGCTTTATGGTGGGTAAGTATCAGAGTGAGAAAATTTTTGGAATGAGTAGAAGTGATAGCTAGAAATTATCAGTTTCTATTTCCATTTACCCTGTGGGTACGTGTTTGTTTCCATTGACAAGGAGTTTGTGGGAATAGAAATGTACCCACCTTGTTTGAATCAAGTGAAGTGTAGTTGAAGGAAATCTGTTGAAAGCAATACTTCATTTTACCGAATAAGTAATAATTTAGGCAACTTCAAATCGATTAAAAAAAACTATTTTAAAGGTTAAGAGTAGACAAAAATTGTCCACTCTTTTTTGCAAACTCAATTTATCAATAAATGAAATGAGGGAATGTAAAATGAAATATTTTGAGGTTGAGTTAGAAAATCCTGATGAATTTTTAAAACTACAAACAGAAGATTTTGTGAAAGCTAATCGCTTGCTACTAAGGAAGATAATCCAGAGCGTTACAGTCTATGAAGAAAACTTCGTCATATCCTTTAAATCTGGCATCGAATTGGAAGTATGAGTCTCATTCCATAACTTTTATATTGAACATATCATCTTTTTGTGTTATACTATAAATTGATATAAACAAAGATGTAGGAGGAACCGAAACTATGACAGCCTCAATGCGTTTAAGATAAGCTGGCAATAAAAAAAGCAGAATCTATACCCGATGATAGGCTTTTTTGTTGTGCTTATTTATACGATATTGAGCATTCATTAGTTACGGTGAGGATATTGGTTATTTAACTATACCTTTATTTAACTATGTCTTTAATATGAATGTTTCCAAATTGTATGTATGCAGACCAAAAGCCACATTGTGGGGTTTGGCCTGCATTTTTTATTGCCTAGAATGCTATTCAAAATAGAAATTCAAGCAAAATAATATGCAGGAGATAATATAAATGGAAAAATACAACAATTGGAAACGAAAATTTTATGCAATATGGGCAGGGCAAGCAGTATCATTAATCACTAGTGCCATCCTGCAAATGGCGATTATTTTTTACCTTACAGAAAAAACAGGATCTGCGATGGTCTTGTCTATGGCTTCATTAGTAGGTTTTTTACCCTATGCGATTTTGGGACCTGCCATTGGTGTGCTAGTGGATCGTCATGATAGGAAGAAGATAATGATTGGTGCCGATTTAATTATCGCAGCAGCTGGTGCAGTGCTTGCTATTGTTGCATTCTGTATGGAGCTACCTGTCTGGATGATTATGATAGTATTGTTTATCCGTAGCATTGGAACAGCTTTTCATACCCCAGCACTCAATGCGGTTACACCACTTTTAGTACCAGAAGAACAGCTAACGAAATGCGCAGGCTATAGTCAGTCTTTGCAGTCTATAAGCTATATTGTTAGTCCGGCAGTTGCAGCACTCTTATACTCCGTTTGGGATTTAAATGCTATTATTGCCATCGACGTATTGGGTGCTGTGATTGCATCTATTACGGTAGCAATTGTACGTATACCTAAGCTGGGTAATCAAGTGCAAAGTTTAGAACCAAATTTCATAAGGGAGATGAAAGAAGGAGTTGTGGTTCTGAGACAAAACAAAGGATTGTTTGCCTTATTACTCTTAGGAACACTATATACTTTTGTTTATATGCCAATCAATGCACTATTTCCTTTAATAAGCATGGAACACTTTAATGGAACGCCTGTGCATATTTCTATTACGGAAATTTCCTTTGCATTTGGGATGCTAGCAGGAGGCTTATTATTAGGAAGATTAGGGGGCTTCGAAAAGCATGTATTACTAATAACAAGTTCATTTTTTATAATGGGGACCAGTTTAGCCGTTTCGGGAATACTTCCTCCAAATGGATTTGTAATATTCGTAGTTTGCTGTGCAATAATGGGGCTTTCGGTGCCATTTTATAGCGGTGTGCAAACAGCTCTTTTTCAGGAGAAAATTAAGCCTGAATATTTAGGACGTGTATTTTCTTTGATCGGAAGTATCATGTCACTTGCTATGCCAATTGGGTTAATTCTTTCTGGATTCTTTGCTGATAAAATCGGTGTAAATCATTGGTTTTTACTATCAGGTATTTTAATTATTGGCATTGCTATAGTTTGCCAAATGATAACTGAGGTTAGAAAATTAGATTTAAAATAAACAATATTGGAGGAATATTTATGTATCTTATTTTCATGTAACTCTTCCTGCTAAAATCGCAGGGTTTTCCCTGCATACAAGCAAATGAAAGCATGCGATTATAGACAGGAGGAAATGTTATGGAATTAATATTAAAAGCAAAAGACATTCGTGTGGAATTCAAAGGACGCGATGTTTTAGATATAAATGAATTAGAAGTATATGATTATGACCGTATTGGTTTAGTAGGAGCAAATGGTGCTGGAAAAAGCACTTTACTCAGGGTACTTTTAGGAGAATTAACTCCCCCAGGATGTAAAATGAATCGTCTGGGTGAACTTGCCTATATTCCCCAGTTGGACGAAGTAACTCTGCAGGAGGAAAAAGATTTTGCACTTGTAGGCAAGCTAGGTGTTGAGCAATTAAATATACAGACTATGAGCGGTGGTGAAGAAACAAGGCTTAAAATAGCACAGGCCTTATCGGCACAGGTTCATGGTATTTTAGCGGATGAACCTACGAGCCATTTAGACCGTGAAGGAATTGATTTTCTAATAGGACAGCTAAAATATTTTACAGGTGCACTGTTAGTTATTAGCCATGACCGCTATTTTCTTGATGAAATAGTAGATAAAATATGGGAACTGAAAGATGGCAAAATCACTGAGTATTGGGGAAACTATTCTGATTATCTTCGTCAGAAAGAGGAAGAACGTAAGAGCCAAGCTGCAGAATACGAACAATTTATTGCGGAACGTGCCCGATTGGAAAGGGCTGCGGAGGAAAAGCGAAAACAGGCTCGTAAAATAGAACAGAAGGCAAAAGGTTCTTCAAAGAAAAAAAGTACTGAAGACGGAGGGCGTTTAGCTCATCAAAAATCAATAGGAAGTAAGGAAAAAAAGATGTATAATGCTGCTAAAACCCTAGAGCACAGGATTGCGGCCTTAGGAAAAGTAGAAGCTCCGGAAGGCATTCGCAGAATTCGTTTCAGGCAAAGTAAAGCATTGGAGCTCCATAATCCATACCCTATAGTCGGTGCAGAAATTAATAAAGTATTTGGGGATAAGGCTCTGTTTGAAAATGCATCTTTTCAAATTCCGTTAGGAGCAAAAGTGGCGTTAACTGGTGGTAATGGAATCGGAAAAACAACTTTAATCCAAATGATCTTAAACCATGAAGAAGGAATTTCTATTTCGCCTAAGGCAAAAATAGGTTACTTTGCACAGAATGGTTACAAGTACAACAGTAATCAGAATGTTATGGAGTTTATGCAGAAGGATTGTGACTACAATATATCAGAAATTCGTTCAGTGCTAGCATCTATGGGGGTCAAACAGAACGATATTGGAAAAAGTTTATCTGTTTTAAGCGGTGGAGAAATTATAAAATTGTTGCTTGCTAAAATGCTCATGGGTAGATATAACATCCTAATAATGGATGAACCCAGTAACTTCCTTGACATACCAAGTTTAGAGGCTTTGGAAATACTAATGAAGGAGTACACCGGAACTATCGTGTTTATCACCCACGATAAACGATTACTCGAAAATGTAGCAGATGTAGTTTATGAAATTAGAGATAAGAAAATAAATCTGAAACATTAAATTTAAGGTAGTCGCTGGTCAGTATAGTCTGTTCTGGTTGGCGACTCCATTGTTAAAGAGTATAAAGACTTTAGATTTTATGAATATTAAAAATAGGAACAGTCAATTGAACTGCTCCTATTTTTCTGCTAAATATATTGTAGTTTTCTTATATGTATAATGATAGATTAGCGGATTCTCATCTACGGTACTTACTTCAAATATGAAGAAGTGATCGCGGTTATCTCTGGACTTTTCCTTATTGAGGACAAAGTAATTCTTACGTGAAGTCGCCATTGTTTTTAGGATATCATCAGTTAGGAAGGTCAATGGAATATTCATGTTAGAGTAGCGGTAGAAGTCACGTTCAAAATCTTGGTAGCTCTCGCTATAATAGTCCATTTGTAGGTGATTACGCTGAAACTCAAGCTGATTCATAGAGCACCTCCTCGACAAGTTCAATACTAATAATGTCTTTTAATTTCAAATTGATGTGACCTGTTGTAGTTTTTATCAAAATGAAATCTTTGGTCAGACTTGGTATTGTTCCAGTGTAGGAAACACGCTTGTTTTTTTCAATCACTTGAATGCGTGTGCGTAGCTGCCCGGCGTATACTTGACTGAGGAGTAATAATTTCTTCTCTAGTGATAAGTCAGACATGTACGTTACTTTGTTTGTATCATCAGAGAGTGCTGATGCATGTTCAGATAGGAAAAAGCCCATCCATTTTTGCATCTTTGTATCCTGGTACTCTCTTGCTGATTGAAATGGTAAATATGAACGGTCAATCATATCAAATCCTTTCTATGCAGAGGCAAGGGTATTTTTATCAAATTGAATCGTAAAACCTTGAATTCCCCCACCTGTGTAACATTCTTTAAAGCGATTGATTACCTCAGTATAGATTATCACAGATGAGCTTGTTGGCTTAATGCTAAATGTAAATTCCAATGGTAATCGGTTTTCAGATTTAGCATGTACTAGTCGTATCGATATTTCAGTTGTTTTGAGTTTTCTCTGACGAAGTTTTGAAGTTGCTGTTTCAACGATTCCATGTAAAAATCTTTCAAGCATTTCAATATCATTACATCCTTTGCTACGGATTTCTGAAAATTGTACTGTATTTTTTTCTTGTTTCATTTTAATCCCTCCAATCCACCCGCGGAATGACCACCGATAAGTTTACTGCGTTCAATATTTCTGGAACCTTCAGTTAGGACGGTTCCTTTTTGTATGGCTAAAAAACCAAACTGTTCTCTGACAACATCAATAGCTGTCTGAAGTCTATTATCTTTTTCAATTTGTTCTACATCATCAAAGAGTGATAGTAGAGTATAGCTTTCATCTACGAAGCCACTATAAGATACACCAATTTGTCTCACTGCACCAGAGGTGTATTTTTTCGGAATAATACAAGTACATGACTCACCATTGTTTTGGGGAGATTTGCGGGTTCAATTTTATTCTGAGCATTTATAGATTTTTTCATCTCAGTCCTAGAATAGCCAATATGAATAGAAACGACAGTAGTCAATACTAGGGCTACTGTTCCGTTCCACAGTATCATTTAAAAATCATTTTCACACCCTTTCGTCTATTAGTATAGAAGAAAGCTCTCAGCACACAATATCCACTTGTAGTTTATAATAACTATCTCCTCCTTTACACTTTAATTCAAATCTTTATTAAAAAATATTTCATCTTATTTAACAAGAAACCATATTTATATAACAACATAAAATACACTAAGTTATTTTATTGAACATATATCGTACTTTATCTATCCGACTATTTGGACGACGGGGCTGGCAAACAGGTTCACCGGTAGTAACATGGTACCCTTTTAACTCTGTTAAACAAACACTACGTCCATTTGTAAAGAAAGTTAAATCACTACGATATTCTTGAATACACCGAGCAGGGATTTCTCCACTAAGAATGACCTCATTATTTTTCAATTGAGTGTCTACGATGTTCGCACAATATTTAGGAGCATCGGTGTATGCTCGTGAAAGATATTCCTGTGGCGCATAAATTTTAAAACTAAGATATGGCTCTAACAATTCTGTTCCAGCTTTTTTTAAGACTTGTTCCAATACAATAGGAGCAAGCATCCGAAAATCTGCTGGGGTACTAACAGGGCTATAGTATAAGCCATACTTAAAACAGATTTTACAGTCCGTCACATTCCAACCATACAATCCTTGTTCACAGCCATAGCGTATCCCTTCCATAACTGCATTTTGAAATGATTGATTTAAGTATCCAAGAGAAACCGAGCTCTCATACTGCATTCCACTTCCCAACGGAAGCGGTGATACAGATAAACCAATGGAAGCCCAGAAAGGATTCGGTGGAACTTCGATGTGAATGGTATACTCTGCTTTTTTTAACGGTCTTTCCATATAAATGACTGTAGGCTCTTTTATTTCTATCTCCACATGATACTTTTCTTGCAGCAGAGCACAAGTCACTTCCATTTGTACTTTCCCTAAGAAAGAAAGTATGATTTCATGTGTCGCAGAATCCACATAATATCGCAGAAGCGGGTCACTGTCGGAGATTTCTAAAAGTGCATCAAGTAACATTTCCCTTTGTTGAGGTTTGCTCGGTTCAACAGTCGTTTGCAGCAGAGGGAGGGGATTTTCAATTCTCTCTCTCTGTGGCAATAGCTTTGTATCTCCAAGAACACTATTTAACTTCAAAAACTCATTCTGCAAAATAACAATTTCCCCGGAATAAGCCTTATCGATTTTACATAATTCACCATTTATTGAAGTATACATTTCTGTAATTTTTATTTTTTCCTTTTCCGATATTCTAACCGAATCTCGCAAATGCAGTACGCCACTATAAAGACGTATATATGCAAGACGCTGTCTTTTTTCCGAATACTCAATTTTGAAAACTTTTCCGCAAAGTTCAGACTGACCTCGATGTGTTGATGAATAAAATTTATTCGTAATCACTTCTATAAGGTTATCAATCCCTATATTGTTTTTTGCACTTCCGTGATAAACAGGGAACAGGGAACAATTATGAAATCTTATGCTTTCCTCTTGTTCGAGTTCCAATGCTTCTAATGATTTACCGGACATATATTTCTCTAAAAGGTCATCGTTTCCCTCTATTACCGTATCCCATTGTTCAGATTCGGTAAAGTTCGTCACACACATATTAGGATACAGTTCTACCTTCTGTTTGATTACAATTTCGGCAGAAAGTTTCTCTTTAATATCCTGATAAACCGTTGATAAATCAATTCCATTTTGGTCAATCTTATTGATAAAAAAGATTGTGGGAATCCCCATTTTCCTAAGTGCATGAAATAATATACGAGTTTGTGCTTGTACGCCATCTTTTGCAGAAATCAGTAGAATTGCCCCATCTAAAACTGATAATGAACGATATACTTCTGCTAAGAAATCCATATGTCCTGGCGTGTCTATGATGTTCACCTTCGTATTTTCCCACTGAAAAGAGGTTATTCCTGTCTGAATTGTAATTCCTCTCTGACGTTCTAAAAGCGTATTATCCGTCCTCGTTGTACCTTTGTCCACGCTTCCTAATTCTGTAATCGCTCCACTGTTATATAATAAGCTTTCTGTTAAGGTAGTTTTTCCCGCATCAACATGAGCTAAAACTCCAATATTAATAATTTTCATGTGATTTTCCTCCATTCAAAAGCCCAAAAGGGCATAAAAATCCCAGTGATAAATACTCTTATCACTGGGATTTTTATGCATAACCATAGGCATACAAAGCATACAGATATTCTCCGGATACTTTAGAATCACATGATAAAGGTATTCTTAAACTGGGTACAAAAAACTAAGCCCTCCTAAAAAAGGACATCCAATTATTTGTTCCCACTATCAAATTGACAGTTTATTTAAGAATACCTTGCCGCATATTTATTAACTCCTTTTAAATAGATACTTAAATAATAGCACGTAAGAGCATATTTGTCAAGGAATCTCCAATTTTTTATCAAAGAGAGTACGTGATTACAAAATAGCTGTAATAATGTACCAATATTTGTTATTCTATAATCTTCCAATTACTCCCGTTCTTTTCAAGTACCAAATCAAATTGAGATACCTGCGTTGCTTTGGTCTGCTGGTCGATATACTCCACTGTCAGCGATACCGTGACTTGATTATCCTTACGATTGTGAATAGGATTTACCAGTTCTTGAAAGATGTACTCTTTTCCGATTGGTTTTAATATCCCGTCATTCACATAGTAGGAAAGTTCACTGGCTGTCGCTGTAGGATAGAGCTTGAAGAACGTCGTTAAAAACTCATTGATTTCATTGGTTGTAATGGAATCAACCGTCCCCTCACTTTCAATGGCTTTTGGTTTATAACTTGATTTCTTAGGTATGTTGGTAATGGTCGGATTCTTAACCAGTACCATATTTCCAGAACCATCTACATAGACACTCACTATATAAGCAGAGTGGACGGTCTTTGTATTTTCTCCCTCTGTAATGAGCTGGTCTACACTGTAGGTTACATTAAACTCATTGTCGCCAGTTGGCTCTACCGTCCATATCTGAAATCCTCTTACAGAAGACGATACAGGAATATCTTTGCGTACTGTATCAACATTGAGAGCTTGAAGTTCATCTGTCAGATAGCCTTTTAGACTTTCCATTCGATTATCAATGGACTTATCGGATTGCTCCCATGAATAGTAGACTTTCGCAAAGTTCTCTACAAAATTTTCTACATGATGAGTATCAACGTATTCCTTTTCTATGATAGTTGTTTCGTGAATAGTATGAGTATCTATAGCTGTAAAGTGCTTGAATATCGCAAAGCTGAAACTAAGCCCTAAAAGTACCCACAAGGCAATCACAACCTTTTTATGAGGATTGACCTTATAGTAGACACGAGGTTTCTTTTCCTTTGGTATCTGTTTTTCTTTATTCTGATTTTTTCTAAATTTCATCATTAAATCTTCCTTTCTCATTGTTTGATTCGTCCTGCTCCCACTAAATGCTGTTGCCAGTAGGGGCTTGTTAAGTCGGCATAACCGATTGGGTCGCCTGCATGAAACATACGGTTATTGCCAAGGTATATCCCAACATGAGTAATATAAGAGCCAGCGTTATAGGTAGAATGAAAGAAAACCAAATCGCCAGCTTGTGCTTCCGATAGTGGGATATGCTGGGTCACATCATATTGCTGTTGTGCGGTTCGTGGTAAGTTAATTCCAGCTTTTCCATACGTCCATTGTGTCAGTCCGCTACAATCAAAAGAAGTAGTCGGGGAAGCTCCACCGTAAACGTATCGCCAGCCCTCATATTTCAGTGCTTCGTCCATGATGGCTTGTACCGTATCATCATCAAACTCTGTTGTGACAAGATACTGCGTTACCAGTTGCACATAAAACATATTGCCATAGTTGTATCGCCAGCCCCCATTGATAGGTATGGCTATGGGATTGGGGTAAGACACTTTTTCGCCACCTGAATACTCTTTTGAGAAACTTTGAGCCAGTTCAAAGGTATATTTATTTCCACGATTAGCCACATACCCTAAGAAACCACCACCATAATTGTAGGACTGGATAACCGATTCTAAATCTACACTGAGCCTTTCGCTACTGGCTAATAATTCACTGAAATACTTCACACCTTGCTTAATGGATTCTTCTGTACTCAATGAATTAGGTGGAAGACCGAGGGATTCCGAGGACTGCATAACATCTTCCGCAGTACCGCCCGATTCCACCTGTATAATCGCAAGAAGTATGTTGACATATTCTTCAACGCCATATTCTTTGGCATATTTTTCTACCATAGGCTTATGAGCCAGCACTTCTGCGGAAACATTCACACCTCCATAATGAATATTGGAAATTCCGCTGTCCTGTTCATCTGAAAATAAAATGGCAACAAACAGAAGCAGTGAGAAGACCATCAAGAATAATCCAGAACCACCAATCACTAAAGTTTTCAACTTCATGGTTTCTTACCGACTTTCTTAATGGTGGCGGTTTTGATTGGTGGTCTACTTCTTGTATTTTGTAGTGGTACTCTTTGAACAGTAGACGGACGTTCTTTTGTGATTGGACGTTGTGAAGTTCTATCTGCTGTAGTGGTTGAAGTTGCTGGCTTTTGAACGGTTTTTTCTTGAACGGTATTGCCTTGGCGTTCCACTTTTGGACTTGAAAAATCGGACTTAACTGCTGGACGCTCTTGTTTGGCTTGTTGAGATTCCTTATATGAAGTCTGAATATTAGACTGTTTTGAGGTCTGTTCATCATGATATTGTTCTTGTCTTGTAGTCGGTCTTTCATGAACAGAAGAAGCAGGCTGTTTTTTCTGTTTGACCTGTTCCATTTCAGAGCGACGCTTCGCAATGGTTTTTCGCCTTTGTTCCTGCTGTTCCTTGCGTCCACTGGCTCTGTCCGCTTTGGTTTGAGAAATACTACTGGTTAAATCACGGACATTCTCTTTTACTTTGGATTTTCCTTGATATACTGCATATCTTGCATTGGTCGGCAAATCTTTAACCTGTTCTTTCAAACCACTAGCAGTGTCTACCATTCTGTCTTTGGTATCAGCTACTGTACCGATGGTTTGACCGATACGTTTTCCAAGTGTTGATTTTTCCTTTCCGTCTGGTCGGGAGTGATCTGCTTGTGTCCTTGCAGAACTCCCCGAACCCGACTGTCCTTTTTTACCTGTAACAATGGCAGACCCAGCCCCTAGAGTAGTCATGGAACGTCCAAGTTTCCGCTGTAGACGGTGCATGTGAGCGTGCATAAGCATACGAGGTTTTCTCATCACACGACTTCCCACACTTTGAGAATCGTTACTCTGTAGAGAAAACATACTCATTAAATCGCCCAGCTTGAAGTAGATTCCTGCAAAGGTCACAATCTGTAGAAAAGCAATCAAAAAGAACGGATAACCAGCCGATAAGGTATAGAGCATGGTTGAAATACTAAATGCTGTCGTAATAATCAATGTGATTCCAGCTCGTGTCAAAATGGTATTAAAGAGCTTTGTTATGGCTCGTTTTGACATACCATCAAATGATGGAATCATGCTTAAAATAAAGCTCACAGGCAGAAACATAGCATAGATGATAAAAAGTACCTGCGAGAAAATCATGATTCCTGTTAATAGGAATACAAATATGGAAATCCCAATATTGAAGACAAATAGGAAGAAGACTGTACCTAAACGGTTAATGGTCTTTGTAATGGTTAGATTGGTATTGCTTCTGTCTTCAATTTCTTCCGCAACAATTTTTTCTCTGTCTTCGCCATTGTTGGAATCTGGGCTGGTGGAGAGCAGGCTTTCCACACGGTCAATACCGATACTTTCAATGTCTGAACTGTTGTATTGAAGCAGTAGCCACGGTTGCTGAACCTGTATGGAAAACAGGCTATCTCTGATTAAGTCCACGCTGTCCTTGCCTTGACTATCGGAATGGGGCATGACAATCTTCGTGCCAAGTGATAAACTGGCATTACTGATGTCTGATGAAAAGTCATTGATTTTTTTAATGTAGTCGGGAGCGTAGGCAATAAAGGAAGCCGATAGGATAAACACCAGCACAAAATTCATAATGGCATGAATTGCCTTTGTGGTTTCTCTCTTTATCAGTCCCGTATAGGCAACATAAACCCCAAGAACCAAAATCAAGAGTAAGAGGAATCCAACATAGAAACCCTCTGTTGAAAATCCGTTTGCACTCACACCAGCTAAGGTCTGCATATTCTTACCAATGGAATCTGCTGTAGCGGAAATGAAGTCTAAGGAATAGGCTTCCTGTACTAAGTAACCTGTCGCATTGGAAACATACAAACTGATTGTCCAAATAAAATTGGTAATGGCATATAGTCCATACATGACCTGTTTTCCAATCCCGTCCGACCAGTTCCACGGAAGCCAGCCCCAGCTATTATCCACATAAAAATCCAGTTGATAGTTTTCAAGTGGGTATCGGCTGTATTCATTTGCCACATTGACCGTATCATCTACCAAGCCCGCAGCTTGAACCACCGTTCCCAGCATGGCTAAAAGAAAAATGGCAATCACAAGTGTGAAAGCCACTGTCATTGCCACTTTACCTAGACGTTTCAGCGTCCAGTTTGATTTTATTCTGTTTACTATTGATGGTTTCACATTTACACCTCTTTTCGCACAGGTGGTCTGGTATCAAAGGCATGGAGCAGTTCTTCAAATACAGGGTGGAACTGTATCACACCGACACGACCATATAAATCACTGATAAGGCATTGCCCGTTTTCCAAATCACGCAATCGCTTCTGATTGTTTTCGTCCTCTGGGTCTACACCAAAAAAGGCTAAGGTCTTTTTAATCTCGTTAAGGTCAGTGGAACGAAATGCAAATTTTAAGCCGAGGTTATTTTTCAGTTTTTCATCTAAGAGGTCGTCTGTATTTTGGGTCACGAAATATACCCCAGCGTTCATAGCACGACCAGCCCGAACCAGCTTCATAGATAGTGTTTTTCCTTGTGCTACCTGTAAAAAGCTCCATGCTTCGTCTAAATCTACAATCTTGAAAATGCTTCGGTCTGTATGGATAAAGTCTAAAGCAAAGGTACTAATGACAATCAGCATAGCAACGGATAAAAGCTCCATAGTGGTATATTCCTCAAAGGAAGTTTCCTTGTCGGGAAGTACCAAGTCCGCAACCTGTATAATGTTCAGTTGTTTTTCTAAGCTGATAGACTGCTCCACATAACCATTACTGAATAATAAATGTGCAAAGTCATAGTCTGTAAAACTTTCGATATGGTCGGCTATACTGGTACTTAGTGGCGTATTCTCAACCCGTAATTCCTCAATCACTTTCATCAACCCTCGTACTTCACTATTGGTTACTGCACGAATGGCTTTTCTAAGGATTGGGAAGCGTTCCCCATCACGAGAGGAAATCCCCGTAAGGAATGTCAGAATATCAATAGCCAGTGATTCAGAATCTTTGGGATTTTTCATAATCACATAAGGGTCAAGTAAGCCTTTGTTTTTCTCATCAGAAGTCAGAGTGACGATATTGATTTCATGGGAAATCTCTGGCAAGGTTTCTTTCCATCTGCCACGTTCTGCTTTTGGGTCTACAATCACTGCTTGTGCCCCATAAAGCACCGCATAATAGACGATAAGGTTATTCGCAAAGGATTTACCACCACCCAGCGAACCAACAAAAGCCGACGCTAACGCATTGGTTACTGAACCCTTAACCCCTTGACTGGCAAGAGCAGGTTTCAGATAGACATTGCGTCCAGTATCTAAGCTGTAGCCAACATAAATCCCCTCATTTTCCCCCAGCATTTGAGTAGCACCAAAACCTAAACCAGCGAGGAAATCAGAGGTCACGTATTGAATATAATCATTCATATAACGCTTGCTGGCAGGTAAAAATTCTTCATGTAAGCCGAGCATATCCCCAAATGGTCGTACCAGTTTTACGCTTAAATCGTCATAAAAATCTTTCACTTCATTACAACGACGTTTGAGTTCGTCAAGATCATTTGCTGATACCCTTACCACATAAGACAGCTTGTACATAGATTCCTTGCTTTGGTCTAAATTGGTTTCCAGCTCATTCACACTTTCCAGAGCTTCCGCCACATTGGAGCTGGTTTCATTATCACTTTGCCAAGCGTGGTTATCCAAGTCTTTCAGTTCTTTCTTTTTATTGCGGACAGTAGATAGGGCTTTACGATTCGCTACAATTTCCACATTCATTGACGTATCAATCGGGAATGTAAATTGCTGTTGCTGGTAGTAGAAGATTTCAGAGGACGGGAAGTCCAGTTCTCCGACAATGCTGTTAATGGTAAAGTAAGCTACATAGACGGTTTCATCTTCCTGCTGGATTTTCAAATATCGCTGTTTTTCTTCCACCAAACAGCGAGTAGGCTTAATCAAGTCATAGTATTTAATCAGCGTTTCATTATCCAGCTTTTTCTTTGATAGATGGTACTCATACTCTTCATAGGCAGTGCCTGTCTGTCCGTAAAGGTGTTCAATCAGATAGCCGAAGTCGTCCTTATCTAACCTGCGGATTTTGAAACGACGAGAGATTTTATTTTCTAAGAGCTTTTCCATCTTCTGAAAACGCAGGATTTCATCATTACTCATACTAACAAAATCGCCCATCAGCTTATGGTTCACATCATAGACAAAATCAGACAAAGCATTTTTTGCTTCAACGGTAAGACTTTTCATAGAAAACTCCTGATCGTTGAGAAGCAACTTAAAGCCGATAAAGAAACGGTAGTTCACTTGATTTTCGCCAATCATGGATATTAAAGCGTCTGTCTGTTGGTCGATTTTGTCATAGGCAACCGCTTTGAGCTTGCCAGTGACTTCATTTTTGGAACGCTCTTGTGCAGAACGTATGCTGGATTCTGTACTGATTTGTAAAGCATGAATTTTGCCATCACGATTTTGTGCGATAAGCTGTCTGAAAGAATCATGCACTTGTATTTTCTGTTCTGGACTTAGAAATGAGTAATTGTAAGGAACAAGCTCATAGTAAGCATAACATTCCCCGTCTTTATTCCAGACGAGATTGTTTTCAATGTATTTAATTGGATATGCCATAAAATTCACTCCTAACTGCTGTAATGGCTTCTTGTGGCTGGTTTCTGCCAAGCGTTACTTTTTTTCCTGCATAGGTCAGCTTTGGTCGCAGTGCATAAGCAATGACAGACTTCAAAAATCCATAAGGCTTTTTACCATCAAAAGTTTTTGTAGACATAAACCATGTGAAAGCCACAGGAATCCCAAAGTATTTGAGAAATGCTCCCTCTATCATGGAAAGAGGGGGCAAGTTGCCAAGTATCATCACTGCAAAGAGTGACACGACAAACCATGTCATTTGCGTAAAGGTTATGGGAAACGGAAGTCTAAAATCATTGATAGAATACAGTACCTTTTCCACAGACCAGATACTGGTATAGCTTCGTATTTTCTTCATGTAATCAATCCTTTCATAAAAAATAGGGGTAGCTGATTGAGCCACCCCGTAAAATAGAAAATCTGCCAGTAGTAATGTACCGACAGATTTAATAGACGATTTCAAAAATCCCATGATTGGTTGAGATAAACGTTCCTGAAAGGTCTAAATCCCGACCATAGGCTTGATAATCAATATAGTTTTGAAGACTAGCTGGTACTTCGCCTAAAGCACCCGTTTCTTCAATGTAGTAGCGTGCCACGTCATACATATCATCACAATCGGAATGAATGATAATATCCTCTTGATGTTCGCTTAGTTCTTCAATGCTTGAAAAATGAGTGAGCAGAGCAGATAGCTCCGATTGTAATTCTTCGGGTAATTCCGATACCATTTCCCATAGTCGATTGAGTTCGCCAATGGAAGTGTATTCGTCAACCGTAAAGGGTAACTCGTAGTCATGAATGGCGTATTCCTCATATTCATCATTCAAGCCGATTTTCTCTTTGACTTCCTCAAAGTCAATGGGAAAGGTAAACCACGCACCGACCAATTCGCCCTCATTGTATTTGCCTAAATTCGCAATATAGACTTGCATATCGTCCATATATTCACGTCCTTTCTTTGTAGAGATTCAAAAATCCCTACCGCACTTCGTTTGGTGTACCATTCCTTTGCGGAACATAAGAAAACCACTTATATTCCACAAAAGAACGGTTTTATTTAAGCACCAATAATGCGATTGAATAGCTCTAGTAAAATGTCTTTTACTCCAGCAGCGTTGAAGACTAAGCCAACCGCAATAATCGCAATAATTAAAAAGCCAATCAGTTTGCTAAACTCACGCTTGAAGCCAAGATACAAGCCAATCACAACGATTGCTAAAAGCACCAGTGATTGAGCGTTTGATAGAAACCAGTTATAAAGGTTTTGTCCAAAATTCATAAAAATGTTCTCCTCTCTATATTCAATGAATTTGTATTTGAGTTATTTTTTTGTTGTTATCACGTCCTGTTCTTTTACTGACTGTTG
Source organism: Streptococcus infantis (assembly GCF_047460875.1). Taxonomy (GTDB): domain Bacteria; phylum Bacillota; class Bacilli; order Lactobacillales; family Streptococcaceae; genus Streptococcus; species Streptococcus infantis_AA. The sequence continues at coordinate 28,862 of NZ_JASHFI010000010.1, forward strand.
CTTCAAAATCTGCTTGTGTCGGTCTGTCAGTTTCGCATGGTCGAGAATGTCTTTTACAACCTGCGTCTGGTTGATTTCATCAAGTTTAATCGCAACCTTTAAGGTCGGGGCAACTTGATGAGATAGCCAGTTCAGCGTCCTTTGGAAGGAGTAAGGCTCTGGTTTTGTGGTTAGTTTTAATCGTTCACGATTGTTCCCAATAAACCAAGCCCATTCTTCATTCAGTTTCCAATCAGAACGAGGTTTGGAATCGTCTTTATCTACAAAACGGATATACCGATTGATAATTTTAAAGGCGGTATGCTCTGGATTGTCATAGACGAGTAAATCACGGACTGCATAATAGGCACGCTCATTTTTCAATCGAATCTCAAAACGGTTTTTTACTTCTGCGTCTTCAATGGGAATATCATTTTTCTTGTACTGCTCGTAGTCCTTTTCATAGATACAGAAATAAACTTCACTTTGTAATGAACCGATATAGAGGGTGTTTCCCATACATTCCTTTTCCTCTTTGCGTACCAGTTCGCCACTGCGATAGCTTTTAAAACTGCGGAAGACGGAGATACATTCTTCCTGTTGGCACTTTTCAGTGAGTACAGGGATATTCAAAATCCCTGTCTTATCGTTAATGGCAAGGTCAAGGCGTTTCATCACACCGCCAGCCACCAAAACGTCCATAAAGAACTCATACCAGCTTCTTTGTTGTGCCAGAAGATAGCTTTCAAATTGTCTGCACCCACGACCTTTCAATTCCACCAGAACTCCTTTGTCCAGTTCATGGGAGCAAAGGACGAATATGTCGCCTAAAGCATAATGCTCTGAATAAGAATAGAAACCATAGTCCTCATGAAGAAAATAGGACAGTTTCAGTTGTAAGATGTTTTCGACCACCTGCTGTACGTCTGTTGTCGGAAAGCGAATCCTTACATAATCAAACAGCATTTCAAGGGGAGCGTCGGGATTGAAGCGTTCCAGAGCTTCCCAAAGGGACTGCTGTAAATCCTCTGATGGCTTGACTTTTCCTGTTTCAATATCGCTTAGATACTGCCTTGTAATACCAGTCGCAACAGCTAAACGGTTTTGAGATAGTCCATAAGCCAAGCGTTTTTCTTTTAAATGCTGTAACCAAGTTTGTTCATTCAGTAAAAATCCCTCCAATCAAAAAGGCGTATGTCAACTTTTAAAGCCCATTTGACATACGCTGAAATTTTGTAAATCCCTTGTAACCAAAGGATTTTCTAATGTTTTTTTGACTGTTTCCTGTCGATTTGTACCCCCCTGTTAGATATAGTGGGAAAAATTCAAAAAAAGCCCTTTAAAATAAGGCTTTTTAGATACTTTTCTATTTTTTGGTAGCTCTTTTGGTAGCTAAGTAGACTTAATCAATAAAATCATTTGATATGAGATTGAGTTTATCAGTTAGTTCGGTATCTGCGTTGGGGTATAAATGACTATAAATGCTAAGTGTTGTTTTGACATCAGAATGGCCTAATCGTCTTTGGATATATAGGGCATTTACATTATATTCATTAATAAGCAAAGATGCGTGGGAGTGTCTCAAACCTTTTGGTTGAATGTATTTAACACCAGCACGTTTAGAGTATTTTAAAATTTGGTCTCTAATACTACGTTTACGATATGGAACTCCGTCGGGCGACAGAATGAATGGTATTTTATCGACTTTTTCTTGTCTTTCTTTCCACTCCTTAAGAACCTTTAAAGTATTATCATCGAGTCCAATAGTACGCCGAGAGCTTTCAGTTTTTAGCTTGTTACGGCGCTCCCAGTTTTCACGATTTATATACTGTAAGTTGTGATTGATTGCTAGTGTTTTCTTTTCAAAGTCCACATCTTCCCAATAAAGAGCAGTCGCCTCATTTACACGCATTCCCGTAAAATAATAAAGCCAAAGGAGTGTATAAATAAAATGCTCAAAATAACTCTCTTTATCAAGGGATTGTATTACTTTTTGAAATTCATCTTTTGTCCAAAAGTCGATATGTTTTTTTGTTATTGGAATAGGACTGATATTACTTGTAGGTATTTCATGGAAAATTAACCCATACTTTTTTGCGGTTTTCAAAACTTGATTAAGTAATGCCATTTTGTTTCTTGCGTATGAATTTGAATATTTTTCTAATAAACTATTTCTATAATTTATTACATCATAAGTTGTAATTTCTCTAGGTTTTTTCTTACCAAAATATTGAATAAATTCATCAAATATAATTTGACGTCTTCGTTCGAGGTCTGGACTTGTAGTAGCATAATAGTTTGGTATAAATACTTCGTCCATAAATTGTTTAAACGTCCACTGAGTGTGCTTAATTCCACCTTTTTGATGCACTTTATTTAAAGCCCTTGTTCGTGCCTCAAAGGCTTCTTTTGCGGTTTCAAAACCACGTCTGCGTTCTTGATATGGTTTCCCAGTAGCTAGGTCAACTCCAGCTTTAAAATAATAAGTATATTTCCCAGTTTTATCGTCTCTAGTAACACCAGTATATCTAGTTTTTGACATGTAGTTCCTCCAATCCAAGAATTTCTGATACAACTGATACGGGAACGGTTCCGAGCCCTTTATTGTTATAGAAATCGAAACCACGTTCAACCATAATGTGTTTTGCTTGTCGTAAAATATTATAAGCAGTCCATTTTGAGAACCCTAAGTCCATAATATCTTGTACTGTCATAGTGAGTTTATCGTTCATAAAATATCTTCTCCTTTACTAGTAAGTTCAATGAATTCGCCTATTAATTGTTTTAATTCATTGTTTAATCGTGGTGTTTGTTTTTTAAGTGCATCTTGAAGCTCTAAAGAAAATGAGTTACTATCAAATGCTTTTAGGTGTTTTCTAAGCCTAGTTTTTTTGACTCTTATAGTGTTAGGTTTTAGATAGGGAAATAATTCGGGTAAAAGAGCTGGTGCATGGAGAAAGATATAAGCAAATGCCTTGCTATCATCTGGAACACTTGAAAGACTAAAAAAACTAAAATTCTCTAATCGTTTAGAAATCTCTGAAATGGTTTCTGCGTTTATAGCCTTTGTTCTAAGTTGAAACTCCAACCGCCACCAAAAAGGTTTACTCTCGATATTCAATTTATCGGCTCTTTTATGACTTAATACCTCTATGTTCTTATCGTATAAACGTACTTGAACATTACTACCACTAGCACCCCAGTATTTACTTTCTATGTTTCCTCCTCTACCATAGAATATTTTATGACTAACTCCACCTTTGATATGTTGTAAAAAGACTATTTCTGGTCTGTTAAAGATATCAAAAGCAAGGTCTAAACGTGATAGTCTAACATCTAATCCATTTAATCGAGCATAATTCATAATCTGTCTCCATACTTGAAGACCTCCAAATTCTTTAAGCGAGTTTGGGTTAAAGTCTAAACGTATGACTTGATAACCACCATAGGTTGATAATTGGAAGAAAATTAGATTAATACTATCCTCATTTATCATTTTATAAAGTGTAAAATAATCTTCTCTTAGATTTGCTTGAATGCTAAATTCTTGAATAATAGAATCGATAGAATTTCTTAATTCCCAAAATATACGTCTTAGTGAACAGTTTTCTCTATCAAGGATTACTGTTAGTCGGTCAATACTGATATAAATAGATTTTTCTAGTTCTGATAAATCTACTCGACTTTGATATTCTCGTAGTGCTTGAAGGTTATTTTTCATCTGTAACGCCTCCTTTCTATAATTGCTAAATGCGTAGGTCAATGTTACTATTGAGTTTTGCTGACGACACGTTACTTAGGACGTTGCCTTAAGTGTATCTGTTTGCTGGCTGTTAGAAACGCCAGCTTTTTCTTAGAGATTGAGAGAACTGCGTGCTTCGGGCGCATTGCCTTCGGCTTGCGCCCTTGCTCTTGTCTCACAATCTCCAAACTAGGCGAATGGTAGAAGTAAGTATTGCCAATTTCTCTGACATTTACTGTATAGAAGCCATAATATCCTTAGACTAGCCATATTTCGCTTCTTATGGACTTTTTATTACAATTTTGGTATAATCAAATTGGTTTTAAACGAAAGCCTCAGAATGCTTTGCAGAGCTTTCTGGGGTGTTTTTTCATATTCATAAGCGGACTGGTATTACCTACAATGTATATCTTTTAGTTATATAACCAAAATGGTTATATAACTATGATACAACCATTTTGGTTATAGGTCAATAGAAAAGCGAAAGGAATTTTAAAATGTTGAAAGATAATATAAAAAAAGCCCGTCTTAAAGTGGGACTTACTCAATCAGAAGTTGCTGAAAAGTTAGGTGTAGCTCAAGCCCAATATGCTAGGTGGGAAAATGGAGGGAGAAATCCGAAAGATGAAACAGTAGAAAAATTAGCTGAAATCTTTGGTACGTCTTTTGAGATTTTAAAAGGACGTGATGACGGACTAGAAGAAATTGTTAGTTTATTGAGAGAATATGAATTGACAGAAGCAGATAAAAACAAAATTATTAAAACTTTAAAGGATTTATTACATAAATAAATCAAAATAATGTGGTAGTTGGAGAGCACAAAGTGAATAATATCCGGGAGCAAAAAAAGCAAGCTAAAGGATTTATTAAACGCTGGGAAAACCGTGGCAATGAAAGACAAGACAGTCAGTCATTTTGGCTTGATTTGCTCCAATCTGTTTATTGAATTGATAAATGAGAAGATTAAAGCGTTGTAGGAAAATAGATATTTTATGAGGAGGCGAGGCAACTTGAAAGAATATATTGTAAGTTTGGAAAAAGAAATACTCAAATCTGAATTTGAGGGGGTGTTTTTATGTCAACAATTAAAATTGAAAACCTTACTTTCTCATATTATGGCTATGTAAAACCTGTATTTGAAAATGTATCATTTTCATTTGATACGAACTGGAAAACAGGACTAATAGGAAGAAACGGAATTGGGAAATCAACACTATTTAAGCTGCTTCTAAACCAAGAAGTTTATAAGGGGAAAATCAGCAAAAGTGTTGACTTTATTAAATTCCCACCCAATTTAAGTGATACTTCAAAATTAGGGATTGAGTTATATAGAGAACTAATATCAGATGAGGAAGAATGGAAATTATTTAGAGAACTTCATTTGCTAAAGGTAGATGAGAGTCTTATTTACAGAAAGTTTGAAACGCTTTCTAAAGGAGAACAAACAAAAATCCTTTTAGCTATTTTGTTTACAAGAGAAGATGGTTTTTTACTTATAGATGAACCAACAAACCATTTAGATATGGACGGAAGAAAAATTGTCAGTGAATATCTGAAAAATAAAAAAGGTTTTTTGCTTATATCACATGATAGAGATTTTTTAGATGGTTGTATCAATCATATTATTTCTATTAACAGGAATTCTATTGATGTCCAATCAGGAAATTTTACATCGTGGTATGAAAATAAATTGATGAAAGACCAATTTGAGATTAGTCAAAATGAGAAATTAAGAAAAGATATTAAACGATTAAAAGAAGCTGCAAGACAAAGTCAAATTTGGTCTGATAAAGTTGAAAATACTAAAAACGGCGTGAAAGTATCAGGTGTAAAACCAGACAAGGGGCATATAGGTCATCAGTCAGCTAAGATGATGAAAAAATCTAAGAATTTGGAGAATAGACAAAATAAGGCAATAGAAGAAAAACAGAATTTACTAAAAGATATTGAAACAAAGGAAAGTCTATTATTGCATCCGTTACATCACCACAAAAATCCTCTAATATCAGTTTGCGATTTATCATCATATTATGGAAAAAAGCAGATATTAAGTAATATAAGTTTTGATATAAAGCAAGGTGATATAGTGGCTATATATGGGGGTAATGGTAGCGGAAAATCAACCTTGATTAAAATTTTATTAGGTCTAAATCACGAGTATTCAGGTGATGTAAAATTAGCAAGTAATTTAAAAATATCATATGTTCCTCAAGATACATCCAATTTAACAGGTAGCCTAAACGAGTATATTCATAAGCAAGGTGTTGATGAAACATTGTGCAAAACAATTCTTAGAAAATTAGATTTTGCAAGAGAATTATTTGAAATAGATATGAAGAACTATAGCGATGGACAAAAAAAGAAAGTTTTAATTGCTGTAAGTTTGTCAAAGTCAGCTCATATATTTATTTGGGACGAACCACTGAATTATTTAGATGTAATATCAAGAATACAGATTGAGGAAGTTATAAAAGAAGCAAATCCTACACTCATATTTGTGGAACACGATAAGAGGTTTGTAGAAGATATAGCGAATAAAATAATACGATTATAAACTAAATAATATCTTTTAGTTTGTCGAGGTAAACCTTTTTAACAATAACCTTATGCTATTGTTAAAAAGATTGAAACTCAGTAATAATGTATATTACTAAAAATCATATTAAAAATAATTCAAATTTATTGGTAGCCTTTTGGTAGCTAAACAGACAAAAGTTAATATCTTCATAAAAAAATACAGTTAGAGAATGTTGATTTATCAGCATTCTTTTTTATTTCAAATAGTTTCTCGGAATTAGAAACGGGGGGTTAAGTGCTGGCGTGGCTATTGCCACACCAGCCAGCAAGATCAGTCCACACCTGCGACTTCCGCTTCGCACGTCGCCTGCGTGGACTGTCTGCTGTTGGATAACTTTTTAATTTCCTCCAAGAAATCATATCCTTTTGGTACAAGGGGAGTATAAAACTCTGATATGACACTTGTTCCTACATCAACATAGCCACGACCTTTGATTCGCTTTAAGAAGAAATCCTTTTGTACGTCACTGCCAAACATCATGCCATAGCCCATTTCAGACATACGACCTAAAGCCACTCTGAAATTAAACTGATCACGGATTCCGTCGCCTAAATATTTTGCGTCTGGACGTTGACAAGCCAGTATTAGAAAGAAGCCAGCTTGACGACCTAACATGACAATCTGTTTCAGCTTATTCATAACTGCGGTGTTTTCTTTTGTTCCCAGCATTTCCATGAAAGCGACGTATTCATCAAAGATTAAGAAGTGTGCCGGGAGACCTAAGTAAGCATAATTTTTGCCAGTCTTATAGTTCTTCATCTGCTTCATTTCCTCACTACGTTTCATCATTTCTTCATAGAATGTTTCAATGCAAGAAAGCAAGTCTTCTTTTCTATAGTAGACATTTGCCATCACAGAACCTAAGTCCGCAAGGTCAGCATTTTTCGGGTCAAGAATATACAGTTTTGAATCTGTATGAAGCAAGGCTTCAATCAGTGTCAGTATAAAGTAAGTTTTACCGCCACCTGTACCACCAGCAATCAACATATGAGGGAGCTTATCATATTCCCACCATACGTTTTTCATTAAGCGAAGTTTACCATCTTTAGCTTCTACTTCATCAATAGAAATACGACTGGCTATGGTGTCATAGAGCAAAGTATATTCCACATAGGAATCCTTTAACTCTTTATCCGTCAGCTCACAGTACAAGCCACTCTCTAATTTCTTTTCCAAGTGTAAGAGTTGGTCTTGATATTTTCCCAGCGTGATTTCCACCCGTATCTGTATCAAGCCATTTTTAAGTCGATAATACATTTTAGGGAAGTAGGTTATCTTTTCCTTTGTACGACCAGCACTATCTTTAAAGAAACCCTCTGTTTTGACCTGTTCAGATTCATACCACTTGTTTTCAAGTATCATCTTTGCCAGTTTTTGACGGTGGTAAAGTTGTTTAACCGTATCATAGCGAACCCGTTTGAATACAAACGCTACCAGCAAGCAGATAAGAATTGCGACACTGAAACTGATAATTAAATAGGGAATGTCAATCTTATCTGCTTGTGATAGGTTAAAATCCTGCCAGTTGATCTGCTGGATTGTCTTCACATGAAACAGTCCGACAACCAGCAGGAAAACAGGCAGGAGTGACGCTATCGTAAAATGAAAGACTAAATCTTTACCAGATGGGCGAATCCTTTTACCACGCTGTTTCATGCGAAAAAGTCTCCTTTCTACCTAGCGACTATTTGTCTTGTGTCGGTTCTTTCTTTGCTTGTGGTTGAGCTTTGAATGAACTAGAATCCTTTGTCAGCACAATATCGTCTGCCTTGATATACCAGTCAACATCTGCTCCTTGATAGGTGGCAGTAGCAACGGTGTCCGCAATGGGATTGATAAGTTCCACCCGTGCGTTATAATCAAACTCTTTCAAAGGCACGCTGGCAGGAATACTTACTTGAATCATGCGTCCTTGTCCTTTGGATTTTAAGTCATAGGTACGTTCCTTGATTTCATCTGAAACCGACCCGTCTTCATTTTGGATTCTCACTTCACGACGTAGAGCAGAGAATTTCAATTCTCCAAAAGTCGTGTCTTTATCTAATACAATGCCATTTGCTAATCTCATCATTTTTCCTCTCTTTCTTTATTCTTTTATCATGTCGTCAGCATGTAAAAGGTAATTTGTAAAACCACGAGTGCCGATTTTGTAGCCCTCTGCGGTAATACGTGGATTGACTAACTTCACACGTTCCTCAAAGCCGAAATGTTTTTCGCCAGCTTCAGCAGGAAGCACCACCACAATATCATCTGCTCTTTGAACATCAGAATAGAGATTATAGCTTCTTGATAAGACAGTTAGCCGTCCGTTGATTCTTCGCTGAACGACTTTATCCTCGCCAGCAAATTCTAAATTGCCGAATGTTTTTTCCATGTTGGGAATCACAAATTTAAGTTCCATATTTTTACCTATCCTTTCTTTTTTATTGGCTGAATGAATGTTTGATGGTCTTAAAGAGTGGGGAACGACCTTTTGATTCTTGATTTTTTGTTTTCATAAGTTCACTTCCTTTCAAAATCGGGTAAAAAAATAGACACCTCATTTTTTGAAGTGTCTACCTATTAAATATTCAAATTTTATTGGAAGTATCTTTATATCTTCACTTTTCAAGGATAAATCGTCGTATCAAAGCTCATTCATAAGTAGTAAATTAGTAGTAAATTGAGTGGTTTTGACCTTGATAAAGTGTGATAAGTCCAGTTTTTATGCGGATAACTAGATTTTTATGCTATTTTTAAAATAAAAAAGAGGGATAACCCTCTTTTTGTTTAAGCATTATTTTATTCGCTTACTTCAACAGTTTCAACGACTTCTTCTACAGTCGTATCAACTGGAGCTTCTTCTTGTGAAGATGCTAAGTAAGACTCTTCGTTGACTGCTTGTGGTTCAAGGTTACGGTAGCGAGCCATACCAGTACCAGCTGGGATGATCTTACCGATGATAACATTTTCCTTAAGACCAAGGAGATGGTCTTTCTTACCACGGATAGCTGCGTCTGTAAGGACTCGAGTTGTTTCCTGGAAGGAAGCTGCTGACAAGAAACTATTTGTTTCAAGTGAGGCTTTGGTGATTCCCATAAGGACTGGACGACCAGTCGCTGGCACTCCACCTGCGATAAGAACATCCTTGTTAGCATCTGTAAAGTCGTTGATGTCCATAAGCGTTCCCATGAGAAGATCTGTGTCTCCTGGATCCATAACACGAACTTTACGGATCATTTGACGAACCATTACCTCGATGTGTTTGTCACCGATTTCTACCCCTTGGCTACGGTATACTTTTTGTACTTCACCGAGGAGGTAAGTTTCAACTGACAAGACATCACGTACAGCAAGGAGACGTTTTGGTTGGATTGAACCTTCTGTCAATGCTGCACCACGAGAGACTTGGTCCCCAACTTCAACACGCATACGAGCTGTAAATGGTACCACGTATTCGCCTTCGCCAGTTTCACCCTTAACGAATACTTTCTTAGTACGAGTTGAAGCATCTTCTTCGATAGCAGTAACTTGTCCTTTGACCTCTGTTATAACCGCTTCCCCTTTAGGATTGCGGGCTTCAAAGATTTCTTGGACACGAGGAAGACCCTGAGTGATATCGGTATTTGAGGCAACTCCACCCGTGTGGAAGGTACGCATTGTAAGCTGTGTACCAGGTTCCCCGATAGATTGAGCAGCGATTGTACCAACTGCTTCACCAACCTCAACCGCATCACCAGTCGCCAAGTTGATACCGTAACAGTGACGGCAGACACCATGACGAGTGTTACATGTAAATACAGAGCGGATAGTCACTTCTTCCACACCAGCATTGACAATTTCACGCGCCTTGTCTTCTGTGATCAATTCATTTGGACCAATAATCACTGCACCAGTTTCCGGATGTTTAACAGTTTTCTTAGTGTAACGACCATTGAGGCGCTCTTCAAGAGACTCGATCATCTCTTTTCCTTCTGCAATAGAGCGGATCAAGAGACCACGATCTGTTCCACAGTCGTCCTCACGGATGATAACGTCTTGGGCAACGTCAACCAAACGACGAGTCAAGTAACCTGAGTCGGCTGTCTTAAGGGCCGTATCAGTCATACCTTTACGGGCACCGTGAGTTGAGAAGAACATTTCGAGTACTGACAAACCTTCACGGAAGTTTGAAAGGATTGGCAATTCCATGATACGACCGTTCGGAGCCGCCATCAGACCACGCATACCGGCAAGCTGTGAGAAGTTTGAGATGTTACCACGGGCTCCAGAGTCCATCATCATAACGATAGGGTTCTTAGGATCTTGGTTAGCAATCAAACGTTTTTCAAGTTTTTCACGGGCAGCACGCCATTCAGCTGTAACAGCATTGTAGCGTTCGTCATCTGTGATCATACCACGACGGAATTGTTTAGTAATTTGTTCTACACGTTTGTGTGATTCTTCGATGATTTCAGCCTTGTCTTCAACAACTGGAATATCGGCGATACCCACTGTCAAACCTGCAAGGGTTGAATGGTGGTAACCGAGGTTCTTCATACGGTCAAGTAGGGCAGAAGTTTCTGTCGTACGGAAACGTTTGAAGATTTCAGCGATGATATTTCCAAGGTTTTTCTTCTTGAATGGAGGGTTAAGTTCAAGATTGCTGATAGCTTCCTTGATATCTCCACCAAGTGGCAAGAAGTATTTAGCTGGAACGCCTTCTGTTAAGTTGGCATTGTTTGGTTCTTGCAAGTATGGTAGACCCTCTGGCATGATGTCGTTGAAGAGGATTTTACCAACTGTTGTAAGCAAGACCTTGTGTTTTTGCTCTTCTGTCCAAGGCTTGTTGAGGCTGTCTGTTGCGATACCAACACGTGAGTGAAGGTGAACATAACCATTACGGTAAGCCATAACCGCTTCATCACGGTCTTTGAAGACCATTCCTTCACCTTCACGACCAGCTTCTTCCATAGTCAAGTAGTAGTTACCCAAAACCATGTCCTGAGATGGAGTAACAACTGGTTTACCATCTTTCGGGTTCAAGATGTGCTCAGCAGCCAACATCAAGATACGAGCTTCTGCTTGGGCTTCTTCTGAAAGCGGTACGTGGATGGCCATTTGGTCCCCGTCAAAGTCGGCATTGTAGGCTTCACAGACAAGTGGGTGCAAGCGAAGGGCTTTACCGTCAATCAAGACAGGTTCAAAAGCTTGGATACCCAAACGGTGAAGGGTCGGTGCGCGGTTCAAAAGCACTGGGTGTTCCTTGATAACTTCTTCGAGGATATCCCAGATACGCTCATCTCCACGTTCCACCAAGCGTTTAGCGGCTTTAACGTTTTGCACGATATCACGCGCTACGATTTCACGCATGACAAATGGTTTAAAGAGCTCGATAGCCATTTCACGTGGCACACCACATTGGTACATCTTAAGAGTTGGACCAACGGCGATAACGGAACGTCCTGAGAAGTCAACACGTTTACCGAGCAAGTTTTGACGGAAGCGTCCTTGTTTACCTTTAAGCATGTGGCTCAATGATTTAAGGGGACGGCTACCTGGTCCTGTGATTGGACGACCACGACGACCATTGTCAATCAAAGCGTCAACCGCTTCTTGAAGCATACGCTTCTCATTTTGAACGATGATACCTGGTGCATTCAACTCAAGCAAACGAGCTAAACGGTTGTTACGGTTGATAACACGACGGTAAAGGTCGTTCAAGTCAGATGAGGCAAAACGGCCACCATCCAACTGCAACATTGGACGAAGATCTGGTGGAATAACCGGAAGGATGTTAAGAATCATCCATTCAGGTTTATTTCCAGATTTGTAAAAGGCATCCAAAACATCCAAACGACGGATGGCTTTGATACGTTTTTGTCCAGTTGCTGTTTTCAATTCTTCTTTAAGTTCAGCAATTTCTTTTTCAAGATCTACTTGTTTCAAGAGATCTTGGATAGCTTCGGCACCCATTTTAGCAACGAATGACCCGTAGCCATATTCACGCAAGCGCTCACGGTATTCGCGCTCTGTCATGATAGACTTGTGCTCAAGTGGTGTATCCTTAGGATCAATCACCACATAAGCCGCAAAGTAGATAACTTCCTCAAGAGCACGAGGGCTCATATCAAGGGTCAAGCCCATACGGCTTGGAATCCCCTTGAAGTACCAGATGTGAGATACAGGAGCTTTCAACTCGATGTGTCCCATACGTTCACGACGAACTTTTGTACGCGTCACTTCAACCCCACAGCGGTCACAAACAATCCCTCTGTAACGAATGCGTTTGTATTTTCCACAAGCACATTCCCAGTCTTTTGTAGGACCAAAGATGACTTCGTCAAATAGTCCTTCACGTTCTGGTTTCAACGTACGGTAATTGATTGTTTCAGGTTTTTTGACTTCTCCATAAGACCATGAACGGACTTTACTTGGAGAAGCTAGTGTGATTTGCATACTTTTAAAACGATTTACGTCAACCACTATTTCTTCCCTTTCTATTCTAAGTGAGCTACTTATTCTTGTTCAGTAGCTTCTTCTGTTGCTTCCGCTTTTGCACCTTCTTCAGCTTCAAAAGCAGCTTTTGCTTCTTCAGCAGCTTTTTTACGTGCTTTTTCAAGGTCATCTACGTGGATGACATCTTCGTCCATGCCCTCATCAAGATCACGAAGTTCAACTTCTTGATCATCTTCGTCAAGGACACGCATGTCAAGACCAAGTGATTGCAATTCTTTAACAAGAACTCGGAAGGATTCTGGAACACCTGGTTTTGGAATTGGTTTTCCTTTTGTAATAGCTTCATAAGCTTTCAAACGTCCGTTAATATCATCAGACTTGTAAGTCAAGATTTCTTGAAGAACATTTGACGCACCGTAGGCTTCAAGAGCCCAAACCTCCATCTCACCGAAACGTTGTCCACCAAACTGAGCTTTACCTCCGAGTGGTTGTTGGGTAACGGTTGAGTAAGGTCCGACTGAACGCGCGTGCAATTTATCATCAACCATGTGGTGGAGTTTGATCATGTACATGACACCAACTGATACACGGTTGTCAAATGGCTCACCAGTACGGCCATCGTAAAGGATTGTTTTGGCATCACTATCCATACCTGCTTCTTTAACAGTTGACCATAGGTCTTCAGAACTTGCTCCGTCAAAGACTGGTGTTGCGATGTGAATACCAAGAGTACGTGCAGCCATACCAAGGTGAAGCTCCATAACCTGACCGATATTCATACGTGATGGCACCCCAAGTGGGTTCAACATGATATCGACTGGAGTTCCATCTGGAAGGTAAGGCATGTCTTCTACAGGAACGATACGAGAGACAACCCCTTTGTTTCCGTGACGTCCGGCCATCTTATCTCCGACCTTGATCTTACGTTTTTGAGCGATATAGACGCGAACCAGCATGTTAACACCTGATTGCAATTCATCTCCATTTGCACGTGTAAAGATCTTAACATCACGAACAACACCATCGGCACCGTGAGGTACACGAAGAGAAGTATCACGAACTTCACGAGACTTGTCTCCGAAGATAGCGTGCAAGAGACGTTCTTCAGCTGAAAGGTCTTTTTCACCCTTAGGTGTTACTTTACCTACAAGGATGTCCCCTTCTTTAACCTCAGCACCGATACGGATAATACCCATCTCGTCAAGGTCTTTAAGGGCATCTTCACCAACGTTTGGAATTTCACGAGTAATTTCTTCAGGCCCAAGCTTTGTATCGCGAGTTTCTGATTCGTATTCTTCAAGGTGGACAGATGTATAAACATCGTCTTTGACCAAGCGTTCGCTCATGATAACGGCATCCTCGAAGTTGTAACCTTCCCAAGTCATGTAGGCAACGATTGGGTTTTGTCCAAGCGCCATTTCTCCATTTTCCATAGAAGGTCCGTCAGCGATGAAATCACCTTTTTCAACGACATCACCAACTTTTACGAGAGTGCGTTGGTTGTAAGCAGTACCTGAGTTTGAACGACGGAATTTTTGGATGTGGTAAACGTCCAATGAACCATCTTCACGACGAACTTCTACCTTGTCAGCATCTGCATATGTAACTTTACCATCATACTGAGCAATTACAGCAGCTCCTGAATCGTGGGCTGCTTGATATTCCATACCAGTACCAACGTAAGGTGCTTTAGGATTAATCAATGGCACAGCCTGACGCTGCATGTTAGCTCCCATAAGGGCACGGTTAGAGTCATCGTTTTCCAAGAAAGGAATACATGCTGTCGCAACGGCAACTACCTGCTTAGGTGATACGTCCATATAATCTACAACACTAGCTGGATACTCTTGGTTGACCCCTTGGTGACGTCCCATGACAACTTTTTCAGCAAATGTTCCATCTTCATTCAGACGAGAGTTAGCCTGCGCTACAGTAAATTCATCCTCTTCATCGGCAGTCAACCAAACGATTTCGTTAGTTACTTTGCCTGTTTCACGGTCAACCTTACGATATGGTGTTTGAACAAAACCATATTTGTTCAAGTGTCCGTATGAAGACAAGTTGTTGATCAAACCGATGTTCGGTCCTTCAGGTGTCTCGATTGGACACATACGACCATAGTGAGTGTAGTGCACGTCACGCACTTCATATCCAGCACGGTCACGTGTCAAACCACCAGGTCCTAAGGCTGACAAACGACGTTTGTGAGACAACTCAGAAAGAGGGTTGTGCTGGTCCATGAACTGTGACAACTGTGATGAACCAAAGAATTCTTTAACCGCAGCTGTTACAGGACGGATGTTGATAATTTGTTGTGGCGTTAAGACTTCGTTGTCCTGAACAGACATACGTTCACGGACATTACGTTCCATACGAGAAAGTCCTAGACGTACTTGGTTAGCAAGCAATTCACCAACAGCACGGATACGACGGTTCCCAAGGTGGTCGATATCATCGACACGACCAATACCTTCAGCCAAGTTGAGGAAGTAGCTCATCTCAGCCAAGATATCCGCAGGAGTTACGATGCGAACCTTGTCATCTGGATTAGCATTACCGATAATAGTTACAACACGGTCTGGATCAGTTGGTGCAACAACCTTGAATTTTTGAAGAACAACTGGTTCTGTTACTACGGCAGCATCATTTGGAATGTAGACAATCTTGTTCAAGTCGCCATCCAAATGACTTTCAATACTTTCAATAACGCTGCGAGTCATAACTGTCCCAGCTTCTACCAAGATTTCACCAGTTTCAGGATCTACCAATGGCTCTGCA
The DNA here is from genome assembly GCF_047460875.1 of Streptococcus infantis. Classification (GTDB taxonomy): domain Bacteria; phylum Bacillota; class Bacilli; order Lactobacillales; family Streptococcaceae; genus Streptococcus; species Streptococcus infantis_AA. Next base: position 44,356 of record NZ_JASHFI010000010.1, read on the forward strand.
ATAGTTTGGTTGAGCAAACGTGTTTTAACATTGAGTTTTTTATTGATTTTGTAACGACCAACTGCTGCCAAGTCATAACGACGTGGATCAAAGAAACGAGCCACAAGCAAGCTACGTGAGCTTTCAGCAGTCTTAGGCTCACCTGGACGAAGACGCTCATAGATTTCTTTCAAAGCTTCGTCTGTACGAGAGTCCATTGGGTTTTTATGGATATCTTTTTCAACAGTATTACGAACGAGGTCGCTGTCACCAAAGATATCAAAGATTTCGTCATCACCTGAGAAACCAAGCGCACGAACCAAGGTCGTAAATGGAATCTTACGAGTACGGTCGATACGAGTATAGGCGATGTCTTTTGAGTCGCTTTCAAGCTCCAACCAAGCTCCACGGTTAGGGATTACAGTTGAACCGTAGCCCACTTTACCATTTTTGTCTACCTTATCATTAAAGTAAACACCTGGAGAACGAACCAACTGTGATACGATGATACGTTCACCACCATTGATGATGAAGGTACCCATCTCAGTCATGATTGGGAAGTCCCCAAAGAAGACTTCCTGTGTCTTGATTTCGCCAGTTTCTTTGTTAATCAAGCGGAAGGTTACAAAGATAGGTGCTGAGTAGCTGGCATCGTGGATACGTGCTTCCTCTAGCGTGTATTTTGGTTCTTTGATTTCGTAGCCAACAAATTCCAACTCCATTGTGTCTGTGAAGTTTGAAATTGGCAATACATCTTCAAATACTTCCTTAAGACCGTGATCTAGGAAATCTTTGAATGAATCTGTTTGAATTTCAATCAAATTTGGTAAGTCAAGAACTTCTTTGATTCTTGAAAAACTACGACGGGTACGATGTTTCCCGTATTGAACGTCATGTCCTGCCAAGATGATTCTCCTTTAAAATAAAGTTTCAAGCCTAGTCGTCTAGGCCTTTGATTATCGTCAAAAGGTTGTAAACCTTCTATCACCTTATCCCCCTTAACTAATTTTCAGAATTTTTAAATCTTTGTTACAAACACTAGAAAACCTGAAAAAAAGCACAAAAAGAGCAGCTAAATCTGACTTTTGTAAGAAGATTTAACTGCTGTGAGCCTTGCCTGGACAATATTTCAGACAAAACCTACGACAAATGATTACTCATATTATACCTAATTTTCTTTGATTTTTCAAGGGTTTTGAACGATTTTTTTGCCTGAAATATTGATAGGGCTTGTTTTCAGAAAAGAATGTTTTCATTGGTTCGTTCTTGAATAATTAGAATCACTTGTATGCATTAATTTTCTGATCGACTGAGCAAGTTTTCATCGCTTGTTTATTGGCTATCATCTCACATACTGGTAAAGCACAACAAACTTTACTAAATAAGAAAGAATGCTTGTCAACTCAACTTTCTTGACAAAAACTATACTTAGTGGTTTAATATACCCCATAAGGGTATGTTTGGAGGTACCTATGTTTCACCTATTTACAAAAATTGACAGTATTCCTACCAGCGAGTTAGAAGCTAAACTCAAGGAACCCATTCAGCTACTGGACGTTCGGACGCCTACGGAATTTCGCAGAGGCCATATCGAAAGCGCCAAGAATGTTCCCCTAACTGAAATCGGTTCTTATGAACCAGCGACAAAAGAAACACTTTATGTCATTTGTCAGTCTGGTGTTCGTAGTAAGATAGCTGCAAAAAAACTAAAGAAAAAAGGCTATGATGTCATCAATGTTCGAGGTGGCATGAAAGCTTGGAGGAACTAGACAGGAACCAAACCTACATCGTTAGCTACCACAGTAGTCTTGGTAGCTTTAGCGCTAAGCGAATCCTCAAGTAAGCAAGCGTTGCCGTCCAAAAGCTTGACGGCGTTCCCTATACAAAATGACTAACCCAGAAGGAGTCAAATATGAAAACTAGTATCAGCATGGCTGACTTTTATGAAAAGTATCAGAAACAAGAACTCAATCTTATCGACGTACGTGAAGTACATGAATACCAAGCAGGACATGCACCAGGTGCCAAAAATCTTCCGTTAAGTACCTTGGAGCAAGACTACAAGGAACTCAAAGACGATCAAGAATACTATATCATTTGCCAAGGTGGAGCTCGCTCCGCATCTGCCTGCTCCTTCCTTAGTGCCCAAGGACTCAAGGTCACAAATGTAGAAGGTGGTATGAACCACTGGCCAGGCCAAGTAGGATCAGCACAATAGGTTGGATGAGATTAATACTCTTCAAAAATCTCTTCAAACCACGTCAGCTTCGTCTTGCCGTACTCAAGTACAGCCTGCGGCTCGCTTCCTAGTTTGCTCTTTGATTTTCATTGAGTATAAAATGGAAGTGAAAATTCAGTATACTTCCCTATAATAAAACGCCTACTATCAAGTTTTGTCAACACTTGATAGTAGGCGTTTTTCTGACTCTGAAGACTTGATAGCCAATGGCTTCTAAGAATTTCAGTAAATCTGTCCTATCTAAAAAGAGGGTTTTCTCGTTAGTATTAGGGTGAAAACTCATTCGTCTTTCCGACATAATTTCTTTGTCGAAATAAACTTGAATATCTTTGTCAGCATTGTTAAGCAAACCAAAGGGAGAAACAACTCCTGCTGGAAGCATCATTTTTTCAAAGAGACTCTCAGAAGAAGCCATACGAATCCTATTGGCCCCGATCAAATCCTTCAATAACTCCATATCCAGACGTTTTTTATCATCCATAATAACAAGATAAAAAGCTGTTTTCTTTTTGTTAGTTAGAAACATGGTTTTGGTGCGAACACCCTCGATTCCTTCGATAAAACTATCTGCTTGCTCAGTCGTTAGGGCAGGCTCATGCTCCACAACTTCAAAGGGAATAGCTAACTCTTCTAGCTTTGCCACTACTTTACTGTACAATTCCATCTTGCTACCTCCTAAGTGTATGTTTGTAGCTACAACTGGATTTTAAGGATTATCGGTTTCATTTACACTTTTAAGAAAAGGACTTTTTAAGACTTAAGCTATGATTCCACAGCTGATGACAAATATGCCTTCCATCTACCTTTAGCCTCTGTCCGTTCTATCACAAAGCCTCTAGGCAAATCCGCAACTTGACCGATGGACTCATCTATTTGAAATGCTTCAGCTTGGGAAATAAGACGGACGTCCTCTAGGATATGATCTTCTGAACACAAAAATTGCCACATCCCATCCTCTTTATCATGGGAGATAAAGGTAATCGGATTTTTCCCATCCAAAACATGTTGGCAAACGATACAGGCTGTTTCGGGTGCATCTTTAAAAGCAAAAGTCATCCTGGGCTCGCTCCTTTAATCTACTAGCAATTACATATTTTTAGCATAGTCAAAGCGCTGATTTACTTTTTGACTAAGGGTGATAAGGCTTGACAAATCTCTTACTTGACACGGAAAGAGGACATAGCTATCGCTATCAATGTCCATAGCTGCTAGACAGAAGCCTCGCGACTCCCACTCTTGATCTAGAGTTTGGGCCCACAACGGAATATCCCCATCCTCTTTGAACCACTCCTCCTGCAAAGGGAGCTTGTATTTCACAACCAAGGATTCTAGCTCATAGAGAAAATCTTCCTTCTCCGTATTCCAGTCTAACTCCACAAAACTACCACTCTCTAGCAACTCATCCGCCAGGCCAATCCATTGGAGCCTAGCCTCGTCATCCTCTGCATCAATACAACGTTCATCATATCGATCAGCATGCTCTTGGAAATAAGTTTGCGGTGTCTCAAAACAGACTTTCAAACTTTCTAAAATTTCCTGATTACTGGTTAATAGTGGAGCGATTTCTAAGTAGATTTCACTTGTTCTCATATCTGTTCTAACCTCCAATTTTTAAAATCAGGCAGTATGCTCTGCTCTAAGATGGCTTGTGAATCACGAAAAACAATACTTCCACATCCAAGCCTGTTTTTCCATAAATGATCGTATGGATTTGTAACACTAATTTCACAAGAAAGTCTATCTGCCCCTTGACCCTGATAGATTTGCACAAAATCCGGTCCCAATGGTCCAGCTTAAAACTTGATTAGCTCATCTGAGATAAGAATCGTATCATTTGCTATTTGCCAAGTTCCTTTCAAATGAGTCTATCGAATCTCCTCAAGCAACTTCATCTAAGTTGCTTGAAACAATGATGCTATCATGTTCTTCTACTAGCTTTTTGACATTTTACAAGGAGTCGCTTTTTTACCTTAGTACTCACTACTATTATATCATAGAAGGAGCAATTTACTTACGTTTAATCAAGTATTTAACCGCCTTTTCCAATCTTTCCTTCTGCGCTTGGGGATCCTCTAGAGGGTCATTGATACAAGCCGTTAAATTTTCCGTAATGATTAACTCAATCACACGATCAACACTGGATCGAACTGCTGTTAATTGAGTAAGGATATCGACACAATCACGCTCCTCCTCTATCATTTTTTGGATCCCCCGCAATTGACCTTCAGAACGTTTAAGGCGAGTAATATACTTTGATTTTGTCATATCTTTTTCCTTGAACAATTTTTCTTCATTATATCTCTAATGAAAACCTTTGTCAAAAGGATCTCTTCCCTTAAAGCCTTTTAGCCCTCCACCCTCACTCGAGTAAGAATTCCATCTTTATCTGTAATGGAGAATTCAGAAGACGAAAACCACTGAGTTACCGCTTCGCTACTTTGAGATTGAGCGAATAGCCTCAACATTTCTTCTTTATTCTCAACTTCAACCACATAGTAGGCTAGGCCTGTCAATCCATTCTCACGTCGAGCTAAACTTTTTCCTCCCCATTCATTGATAGCCAAATGATGATGATAATCCCCTGATGCTATCCAACTGGCATGTGGAATCGTGAATTTATCCTCAAGACCTAGAGACTCTTGATAAAAAGAACTCGACTCTCGACTATTTTTAACAGATAGGTGAACATGGCCCATGCGAGTGCCTTCTGCGATCACAAAAGGCTCTATGTCTCGTCCTAGTTCATAGATAGCTTGGGCAGATAGCTCTTCTGTCACACCAATAATTCGACCGTCCTCACGAATGTCCCACTCATTCACAGGCTTGTCTCTATAGAGCTCAATGCCATTGCCCTCTAAATCTTCTAAATAGATGGCTTCACTATAGCCATGATCAGCTCCACCAACTAATGGAATCTTTAAGTCTAACAAGTATTTAAAAACATTAGCCAAATCTTCACGAGTCGGCAAAAGAAGTGCCATATGATAAAGACCGTAACTTTGCTTAGGATTGCTTATGTCATCTGTCTTAATTAGCCGAACTAGTGGTTTCCCACCGGCACCTAAAAGAACTTGATTTTCCGATTGATTCAAAATCTCTAACCCAAGCAACTGATGATAAAATGCTGTCTGACTTTCTAAGTCCTTGACATTTAAAGCTACTTCAGCCAAATAAATCTGACTATTATATTCGTAAACCATAGAAAAATCCTCTCTTTGTTGTAACTGTTGTTGTTACAGATATTATACTCCCTTCTCAGCCAATGTCAATCCAGATGCTCAACGCTGATAAAACAAGAAAAATCCTCCCCACGTAGGAAGGATTGTTTGGATTTAATGAGCCAACATTTCTTGAGCAATCTCTTGACCTGATAAGCCATCTGGATAGTAGGTTGGCCAGTTGTCCATCTCTTCAAAGAGGGCTTCTTGGCTTGTGCCTCCAAAGAAGATATGGAAATGCTCTGCCTTGACCGGAGCGATATTGTGGTCGCTAAACTGAACATACTTAAATTGTCCAGCGTCTGCATCCGTCGCTTCAAAGAGGAAGCGCACTCCACGATTCCCTTTCTTATAAGTCAAGATTTTCTTGCCGACATACTTGTAAGTATATTTCTTACTTTGGCCACCTTGGATGAATTCCATAGTGTTATCCGTGATGTTAATCTTGGTTACATCTGTTTGGTAACCTTTTTGATAGTAGGCTTTGTATTCATCCTTAGTCATCTTACCAGTCAATTTAGCCTTGTAGTCAAATACTTGGTCAAGAGTCCCATCCTCAAGGAAAGGATAGACAGACTGCCAGTTGCCAGCATAATCACTTAGGGTACGGTCCTTAACATCTGCATCCTCAAAGTAGCCATTTTGAACGGTTTTAGTTTCCTCTGCCTTTTCTGGTTCAATCTCTGCTCCTGCCTGATCAGTTGTCTGCTTGAGAGACTTGAGATTCTTCTCCATGACAGAGATATAGTTTTCTCCAGCCTTCATGTCCTCTTCGGTCAAGCTTTCAAGAGGATTCAGAACATCTAACTTCACTCCTGTTTCTTTTGAGAGGGTATTCGCTAGGGCTTGAGAAGCATTTTCTTCAAAGTAGATATAAGAGATTTTGTTTTTCTTGATGTACTCGGTCAATTCTGCCAAACGGCTTGCTGAAGGCTCCGCATCTGGTGAAAGACCTGAGATAGAGACTTGATTAAGTCCGTAGTCTAGAGCTAGATAGCGGAAGGCTGCGTGTTGAGTCACAAAACTCTTTTGCTTAGCATTAGAAAGCCCTTCAGTATAAGCCTTATCCAAGGCTTGTAGTTTTTCGATATAAGCTGCTGCATTTTGCTCAAAAGTCGCCTTCTTATCTGGATAGTCAGCTGAAAGACTATCACGGATATGTTCTACAAGTTTGATTGCACGCGCAGGAGACAACCATACATGAGGGTCATACTCGTGATGATGACCTTCTTCACCGTGATTATGGTCTTCCTCTTCTTCACTTCCTGGAAGAAGCAACATATCTCCAGTAGCTTTAATCGTTTTTACTTTTTTTGCATCTAGAGATTCTAAAAGCTTAGGAACCCAAGTTTCCATATTTTCATTCTCATAAACAAAGGCATCTGCGTCTTGGATTTTAGCGACTGCCTTAGGTGATGGTTCATAGTCATGTGGCTCTGTTCCAGCCCCAATCAAAAGCTCGACATTGGCTGTATCGCCTGCTACTTGCTTGGTAAATTCGTAGACAGGATAGAAAGTTGTGACAATATTTAATTTGCCGTCTGCTTGTTTTTGATTGGAACAAGCAACTAAGAAGACTGTCACAAGACTTGCCAAAAGTAGGCCTAGTTTTTTCATGTACTTCTCCTATTTGATAAAACGTTTGAGTAAGCTGACTAACAAGAAGACAACTACAAAGATAAGGGTGATACTTGCACTCGGTGGTGTCTCTGCATAATAGGAAATATAGAGTCCCGCCACCATACCTAGAAATCCAATGGCGCTAGCAAGAATCATCACCGAACTAAAGTTCTTCCCTAAACGCAAAGCAATACTAGCTGGCAAAACCATGATGGTTGATACCAAAAGTGCCCCTGCAGCTGGAATCATAAGAGCAATAGCCACACCCGTCACCATGTTAAAGAGGATAGACATGGTACGTACAGGTAAACCATCTACAAAAGCTGTGTCCTCGTCAAAAGTTAAGATGTACATGGGTCTTAAAAAGAGGAAGGTCAGGATTAAAACAACCGCTGCAATGACAAAGAGCCCAATTACCTGCTCTTGACTAATGGTCACGATAGAACCAAACAGATATTGGTCCAAACTCATCGAGCTAGAGCTCTTACCCTTACTCATGACAATGAGCGATACTGCAAGCCCTGTAGACATGAGAATGGCTGTCCCAATCTCCATAAAGCTTTTATAAACCGTACGCAAGTATTCAAGAAAGACCGCTGCAATCAAGACAATAGCAATAGTTGAGATGGTCGGAGAAATCCCCAAAACCAAGCCAAAGGCAACACCCGAAAGCGAGACGTGACTGAGAGTGTCGCTCATGAGACTTTGACGGCGCAAGATTAGAAAAGTTCCAAGAACTGGCGAAAAGAGACTCATGGCAATAACTGCCAAAAAGGCTCGCTGCATAAAATCATAAGACAGTAGATTAAGCATGGTCCACCTCCTGATCACTTTCATGGACGTTGAAGCAACGCCATGGCGAATCTTGGTCACGAACAAGGTGGATATTACGATCTGCGTAATCCTTGACTTCTTCAGGATCGTGAGTAATCATCAAAACAGCCTTGCCGTGATGATGGGCGCTATGGTGCATGAGCTCATAAAATTCATTCTTTGTTCCTGCATCCATCCCTGTCGTTGGCTCATCCAAGATAAAGATATCTGGATCTGAAGCAAACATACGTGCGATAACAGCTCTTTGCTTTTGCCCACCGGAGAGAGAACCAATCCGTTTATCCCGATGCTCCCACATCCCAACAGAATCCAAACTAGCCTTGATATGTTCTTCATCGTGGGCATTCAAACGACGGAACCAGCCCTTTCTAGGGTATCGGCCTGATTTGACAAATTCATAAACAGTACTTGGAAAACCTGCATTGAAACTAGCAATTTGCTGAGGAAGATAGGCAATTCTTAATTTTTTCCCATGAATATTTGTCTTTGAGATAGTTACTTTCCCAATTCTCGGTTGTAAAATACCTAGACTAGCTTTGATAAGAGTCGTCTTGGCAGCTCCATTTTCTCCAGTGAGGGTGACAAATTCCCCACTATCAACACTGTAATTGATATGCTCAAGCACAGGTTCCTTGTCATAATAGAAGGACAAATCCTCTACTGTGATGTATCTCATTACTTGATTTCTCCTACTAAAGCAGTTAAAAACCGCTGGATAATTTTTTGTTCGTTTGGTGTGAACTGAGTGGCAACCTGCTCATAAGTCGAGAGGGTATGTTCATGATGATGCTGGTGTTCCTCAGCAATTGGTCGTGCCAAGTCTGTCAATTGATAGAAGACAACGCGAGCATCCTTGGGATCCTTAGATGTCTCCAACATCCCCTCCTTGACCAAGAATTTGATAGCCTTGGTAATGGCAGCTTGACTAACATTGAGACGACGCGCCAACTCAGAGTTGGTTAGCGACTCCTCTGATAAAAGCATGAGAATATGCTCCTGGGTATTGGTCAAGGCCACATCACTGGTGCAATGACCGATGAGAATTTCATGTTGGTTTTCCGCCTTGAGAATAATCTCATTTAAAAAACGATCGATATCTTTTGCCAACTGTCTCATGATTTGCTCCTTTCTCAGAACGGAATTTCTATAAATACAAGGTTTTCATACTCTTCAAAAATCAAATTCAAACCACGTCAGCTTCGTCTTGGCGTACTCAAGTACAGCCTGCGTCTCTCTTCCTAGTTTGCTCTTTGATTTTTATTGAGTATCACACCATTCCTTTACTAGTTAAGTATATCACATCCAAGCAAGGAGTCAAGAAAAAAGATGAAAACACCTGAGATGTTTTCATCCTTTAGAATTATTTTTCTTGTTTACGGCTAGTCCAGAGGGCTGTCGCTCCAAGAATCATACCCAATAGCATCATGAAAATAGATTGCTCACTACCTGTATTTGGAAGTAGTTTCTCTGAGACTACTGTTTTCTTAGCAAACTTATCTGCAACCTTATAATCAACTTTTACAGTAGAAGGTTGAGTCGGTTTTGTTGCTTGGTCTTCTACTGGTTTAGCTGGATCCTGCTCTTTACCTTCTTCAGGAAGTTTAAATGTTTTTGAGTCCACAGAAATCGTGCGTGAATTTGGATTTACCTTTTCATACTGAGTCAAATCAGCTGTTTTGAGATAGTCTTCAAAGGCAGCATCCATTGAAGGACCTTCTTCTCTAGCACCACCAAGCATGGTATAACCGTCACCACCTGCCGCAAGGAAGTCATTGGTTGCTAAGTAGTAGACTTTAGCCAAATCTAGTTTTTCATAAAGACCAGTCGCACGATTCTTAACTTGAATAGCCAGGACGCGTTTACCTGCGACTAGGTTTGTATCGTAGTAGACCTTGGCTCCTGAAATCTGTAAGAATCCACCACTTGGTTCTAGCAATGGTTGACCATTTTCATCCAAGACAGTTTTTCCTGCCTTATCAACCTGCAAGATCGATCCGAGTGATTTTTCAAACATATCCAGAACTTGCTGACCAGTTACTTGAATTTGTGAGATTGTGTTTCCAAATGGCAAGACTGCAATGACATTTCCTTTTGTAATTGGTTTATCCTTGGCAATTGTTTCACGCAAGCCTCCACCATTTGTCACAGCGATATCTGTTGGATGACTGAAGCCTGTTTGACCGTACTGATAGAGAGAATCTGCGACAACATTTCCAAGGTTGGTTTCGCGGACACGGACATTTTCACGGTCACCGTTCAATTCAACTGGGCTATTTGAAACAACTTCTACAGCATTTTCAGCATCATATTTTTCTTTGATTTCTTTGACCATGGCTGCAATCTTTGTATTGGCTTCTAATTTCTTAGCATCTGTAGCAGGTACCTGGCTTGGATTTCCTAATAATTGACGAGATTTGTAAGTGATTTTACCAACGTTATGGAGATAGCTTCCTGTCTGGTTGTATGTCACATTGTCTCCATAGGTAGTAGATTCTACTGTATGAGAGTGACCATCAATCACTGTAACACGCTTACCTTTCAACAAAGGATTTTTTGAAAGTGCTTCTGCAAGTGTTGAACCACGCCATTCTACAGGTGTTGTTGTATCAACTCCCAAGTGAGCGAGAACAACATAGTGTTTGTAGTCTTTGCCTTCTGCCAAGGCTTTAGCTTGAATTTCTTCGATAACCTTGTTGACCTCTGCAATCGGTTCTGTAAAGGTTACGCCTTTAACATTTTTAGGGTGGGTCTTAGTAGCTGTTTCAGGTGTTGTCACACCGATGACGACAAACTCATCACCTGCAACATCCTTGTTCTTATCAACAATTGTTGCTGCTTCAAATAGACGAGCTCCATTTACATAAGTATTTGAGCTGAGCAGTGGAAAGTTCAAGATTTCTTTGTATTTTTTAGCTTCGTCAAGTCCAAAGTCAAACTCATGATTTCCTACAGCCATAGCATCGTAGCCCATCTCATTTAGGATTTTGGCACGAGCTTCACCCTTTGTAGAGTTTGAAATCGGTAGACCTTGGAAGGCATCACCTGCATCCACTACTAGAGTCGTTTGGTTGCCCTTTTCTCGCTCCTTCTCAATAACTGTCGCGAGCTTGGCATCTCCAATTACCCCTTTTTCTTCTACGATACGACCATGCACGTCATTAGTATGCAAGATAACAGTATCTGCTTCTTCTTTTTGAGGTGCAACCTCTTCAGCTGGTGTTGCCGTACTTGTAACAACCTCAGGAGTCGCTGCTGCTACTACTGGTGCTTCTGCAGTGCTCACAACTTCTGTAACTTCTGAAGAACTAGTATTTTCTTCAGCATAGACTTGTCCAGCTAAAAAGGCTGGAGCTAATAGGGCTGTCGATAGGACAGGCAACAAAAAACGTTTATTCATTTTGGAATCCCTTTCTCTTCTTTCTTCTACCATTATACGCTATTTATCATGATTTTAAAAATTTTAACCTTTTTGAAGGTAATCTATCTGACATTTCATAAAAAAAGTCTGAACAAAAAGTTCAAACTCCTTTTCTATATTATTGAAAATCTTTAATATTCCCATCATAATTTGCCCAATCTTGGCTAAAGAAACGGTCATTCATTTGGTAAATAGGTGCTGTTGTTGGACTGCTCAAAAAGGGATTTACAACCTTATCAAATGCTAACCAGCCCAACCAGCCAATATGAATCGTATCCTTGACAAAATAAGGTTCATGACCGTTTTTTGAAAAATCAGCAATATTGGTGAAACCTTGACTCTCCAACTGGTAACGAATTTTTTCGACAGAGTGTTGATACATTTCTTCACTCAAGCCTGTATAATCCATCCATTTTTTATTGACAGGTTGAAACACGAAGAGCACATTCACCTTAGATTTGGCAAATTGATCGAGCACTAACTGCAAATCATTATACTCACTTGACTGGAGAAAGTTGTAATTTTTTTGATACCCTTCCCACTTTTTTAAATCTTTCTTTAGTTGAGTATTGTAAAAGTGGTTATCCATCCCCAAATCATTATTGGTCGTATTTTCTTCTGCATCCTTACGTGCAATATTTTCCAATTCTTCATACGAAAACTGATCTGGGAGACTGCTCAAATATTTCTCAATATGATCTTTATACTTTAATTGGCCTCGAATAGAGAATTGACCAAAGAGGGCAGCTTGTCTTTCATTGAACTCAGCAGAGAGATTAACCACCGTTTGATCAAAGTCTGATAATTGTTCATTCTTAGCCAGCTTCTCAACAATTCCTTTCATCGGAACTCTTGGATTTAGCTTTAAGAGTCTATTAGCCGCATATTGAGCAGCCAGATCTCCGGATTGATTTTCCAAAAAGGCAGTCAACTGGTCATTGTTAAAATAAGTTTGGAAAATAGTCGGATCATGATCTTCTTTTGTAAACCACTGTGGAGAGATTACAAATACCGCTTGTTTATTTTCAAGTTCAGACGTAATTTGTTGCATCCCAAAGTACTGACTAAGAGAAGCTGCTCCTGCCTGCCCCATAAAATAAGGACGATAGGAGCGATTATACTTTTCAGCTAATACTCCTGGATGCATGCTATCAAAACGAATCCATTCACTCGAACCCAAAAAGGGGATAAAACGTATATTAGGATCCGTGAGAGCTCTCACTTTTTGACTTCTTTCCTTAAAGCTTTCTGCACTTATCGAAGCGGCAGAGTATTTTTCCTCCATGAGATTATGACTCTTACTACTAGGATAGAAAACAATGAGTAGAAGAACCAATAAACCTGCAATAATAATGGGCCCGAAGATTAACCACAGGCGTTTAAGCATTCTTTAACTCCGTAATCCCTGCTACGATTTTATTAGCTGTATTCCAGTCGTCACGACCAAATTCTGTAACTGGGACACGAATATCAAAGCGATTTTCGATTTCCACGATCAATTCAACTGTTCCCATACTGTCCAAGACACCTGCATCGAAAAGATCTTCATCCATCATGTCAGAAACATCTTCCATAAATAATTCATCAATAATTTCAATAACTTCTGATTTGATATCCATTTTTAAATTTCCTTCTATTTTTAATTCCATTTATTTTTTAAACCATAAATCATTCAAAAATCCAGAAAAGATTAAGAATGAAACCATCACGACATGGAAGGTTATAACCATGCCAAGCAACTGAATCCAACGGTTCTCAGGAAAAGATGGTTGCCCTGCTTTTTTCCGTTCTTTATTGAGGTTTTTTTTCTTTCGAACCCAGACATCATTAATGACTAAGCCCACTCCATGAAAGAGCCCATAAACGATATAAAACCATGTTATCCCATGCCAGAACCCCATAAGGAGCATGTTCAGGACATAGGCGACACTTGAAGTCACATTTCGATTCTTAAAAAGCTTCTTTCTCGTCATCACCATGACCATGCGCATAAAGACAAAATCACGGAACCAGAAGGATAAACTCATGTGCCAACGATTCCAAAACTCTTTCAAATCTCTTGACAAGAAAGGTTTGTTGAAGTTAATCGGACTACGAATTCCCATCAGATTTGAAATTGCCAAAGCAAACATAGAGTAACCTGCAAAGTCAAAGAAGAGTTCCAAACCAAATGCATACATGACTGCGACTACATAATAGTTAAAGACGCCACCTGTCTGTAAAGCTAGATTCTTTAGAGGTGGTAATAAAATCTCGCCTAAAATATGAGCTAGGATAAATTTATACAGGAACCCCCACATGATAAACCGAACAGACTCAGCAAGCATATCCATCAACTCATCGCGCTCTGGAATCGTCTGATAATTTTCATTAAAACGTTTGAAACGATCAATAGGACCACTTGAAAATGTCGGCATAAAGAGAAGAAAACGTAAATACTCCCACATTTTCAAATCCTTAATAACTCCATCTCTCAGTTCGATGATGATTCCCACTGAACGAAAGGTCAAATAAGAGATTCCTACAAATCCCAGGAGAGACTGTGTGCCGTTAATAACTGGTTGCACCTTGACAAAGATGATGGGAAGCAACGATAATAGACTCACCAAGTAGAAAATCCATTTGCCATCTCGGACTTTTCGATACTGCTTATAAAAAAGTACCAGTAATATTTGCCATATCAGATAAATTCCTAAGGCAGCTATTTGATTAGTCTTGCCCCCCGTCAACATAGTAACGATAAAGAACAAACTAACCAATATTTCATACCAGGCAAAACGTTTTTTGAAAAAAAGTCCGATAAAGATGGGCAAGGTAGCCGTAATTACGTACAAAAAGTACTGTGGATTCCCATATGGCTCAATATGAGGAAGCTGTTTAAGAAGCTCCATCATCTATTGTTTACCTCGCTAATCAACCCTTTGATGTCGATTTTGCCATTTGGAGTTAGCGGCAAGCTGTCACGGTAGAGGAATTTTGAAGGCATCATATAAGACATCATAATATCCTCCAAATCTTCCTTAATGGCTTTCGTGATATCAATTTCGCGTTCAAATTGTTCTTTGACACCGTCTTTTAAGATGACATAGGCCAAAAGATTTTGGACCTTGTGATCTTTATTATAACGTGGAACTGCGACAGCCGATTCGATATACTTCGATTTGTTCAAGTTTTGAGAAACATCTTCTAGCTCAATACGGTAGCCGTTAAACTTGATTTGGAAGTCCATCCGTCCACCATAGAGAAGGAGACCTTCATCCGTCATGGTTCCAACATCTCCTGTATGGTAGGCCGGAAGACCTTCAAATTCGAAGAAGGCTTCTGCTGTTTTCTCAGGATTATTCATATAACCTTTTGAAACAGCCGGTCCAGACACGATGATCTCACCTTGCTCACCATTTGGCAATTTATTGCCTGCCTCATCGATGATAAAGGTTGGAGAATCTTCTTTGGTGTAACCAATTGGTAGACGTTTCAGAGTCGCTAACATCTCATCTGTAATAGCCACTGCCGACAAAGCAACAGTTGCTTCCGTTGGTCCATAAGCATTGATGATGCGTGCATTTGGAAAACGCTCGCGCAATTTTTGAGCAGTTTTAACTGTCAACTCTTCTCCATCAAAGTAGAAATGGGTAATCCCTGGCATCTTTTCAGCATTGAGATCTTCAGACAGCATGGCCATATCTGCAAAAGATGGCGTTGAAGTCCAGATAGCAATCGGAAGTGAAAAGATGGTCGCAAAGAGTTGCTTAAAGTCTTGAGTAAGGGCTGATGGGAGGGCAAAAAGCGTTCCTCCAAGAGCCAAGGTCGGTGCCCAATACATGACAGACAAGTCAAAGGAATAGGGTGGTTGCGCCAACATTTGTGGACGCTCTGGCGTCGCAAATTCCTTGTCTGTAATCATCCAGTTGGTGAAGCTAAGCAAGTTATCATGCGAAATTTGCACCCCTTTTGGTTTTCCAGTTGTCCCTGATGTAAAGATGATGTAGTAGTTATCATCTCCTTGAACTGGATGTTGTAAGTCATAGGCATGCTGAGCTGCATAAGCTTCACGCACTTGCTCCAAGGACATGATTGGAGCAACTGGGTTTTCCAATGGAAATTCATTGATGGCAATAATCAAGCTTGGCTCAGCTACTTCAAGAATAGCAGACACGCGCTCCAAGGCAGAGTGACTATCAATTGGGATATAGGCATGGCCAGACTTTGTCAAGGCCACAAAGGTTGCTAACATTTCATATTCTTGGCCACCAAAAACGACTACAGGAGATTTTTCAGGTAAATCTAGTTGATCGATTGTTGCAGCCAAACTATCCGAATCAGCCTTCAAATCACCATAGGTACGTTCCTCACCAAGAACGTTATAGACTGGAAAGCTAGGCTGAGTTTGGGCGAAGTACTCAATCGCTTCAATCATATCTTTTATCGGTTTATTAGGCACAGTTCGTTTTCTCCTTAAAGTTAAAATTCATTATAGATAAAGCTACCTTGAGCCTGACCGAGATAACTAAAAAAGTAAAGTAGGCCCAAGAAAATGATAAAATACAAGGCTGTCCGACCAAGAAAGAGGTAGAGTTCATTTCTCTGTTTCATCAAGAAAAACCTTTCATTCCTGTAATTTCCAACTAAAATAAAATCAATTTCTTACTAACTTATTTTTCTGCTATTATACCACTTTATATACTATTTTTTCAATTGTTTGCCGTCCATTTTCACTACATTTCACCAACATTAAATTGTTCCATATGATGCCTTCTAATGATAGCTTTAAGGCTTTTCAGTATAGATTATATTGGGAGCTATAACAAAGTAGGCTCTATACTACCTATAGAGGACTTCCCCACTATAAATATTATAGAGCCTTATCTTATGTCTCACTTTATCGATAGAATCCCCTTTATCTAGAGATTTTTATAATATGTAATCTTAAAATTCACTATAGATGAAATCTTGAATGTTCGAAAAATCAGTTACAAAACAGTAGATTACGATGCTTAAAATAACTGTGTAGAAAAACAAGGTCCACAATAGTAAACGATGTGTGTCAGTTAGTTTCATTTGCAAATTTGTAAAGTTCTTTTTCAACTTCCATCCATCCTTTCACCCCAACGTGCATCACGTCAAATAAAAAGTAATCTTCATACTCTTTATTTCCATAGTTTAACACCGTAGCACCGTGGCTTTTGGCAATACTTTCTATTTTTTTGTAAGTTTCTTCACGCATTTCTCGTGAAACACCTGTGTAATCATTCCATTTACCATTTACAGGAAAGATAATGACTTCAACTTCAATTCCCAATTCCTTAGCAACTGTCAAGAAGAGTTCCATATCTGAATACTCTGGTGACTCTATGTAGCTCAAGTCTTTGTTAGAATCTTTCAACGAAGCATAGCGGTCTCTCAAGTAGGTATTGTAGTAGTTATTATCCACAGCATAATCATTGTTATCTGTTTTCTTTTTAACTTCTTCTACAAACTTCTTCGTCATCTCCTCCCAATCATAATCCGGCGTTTTATCTCCTAGTGCAGGATAGTCTGATTTGGCATGATTTTCATAGAATTTTCGTTTAAGCTTAAAGGAATAAACGGCATTGTCAAGCTCCAACAATTTTTTATCAATGATTGTCCCTTTTCCTTCTATAAAATAGCTTTTATACTTTTTATAGATATCATTTTGTTGTTTGTTTCCTTTGGTAATCTCAATAATGCGATTAATCAGTTTTTCTTTGGTTTCCTTACTGATTTTCTCGTTATCTAGCATGTGGAAAATATGTTCCTGAGAAGCCTTATTTAAAAAAGCATCTTGATGGGTTCCATCCTTTTCAAACCATTGAACAGACTCTACGATGGCTACTTTTCGCTTACTCATAGCTCCTTCAATCGAGCCCAAGGTTGTAGCTTGAATGATATTTTGAGAATAACTGGTTCCTATCTGCATAATATTAAAATCATTGTAGTTAAAAATTTTATTGGGATGGTAATCTTCATTTATCGTCGCGACTAACTCTGAGGAACCCAGTAGAACTAGTGTATTGGGAGTGATATTACTTGTTAGAATATCTCTACTTTTATACTTTTCATAAGAAGTGCTGTAGCGAATACTATTGTCCTTGACTTTATAATAATCATCAACCTTCTTAACATATGTCACATTTAAAAGGGCAAGTGTCGCAATTACGAGCACAAGCGATAGTAAAAATGCTTTTAACTTAATCATCTCGTTTTGTCCAATCTCCTTGATTTAGCAGATTTCTTTAAATTTCTTTATCTACTTAAAATTGTCCTGATTATCTTATAAGGTTCACCTGAAAAGATAAAGAAACCAACCATAACTAAATTCATGGTCACAAACCAACTTATTAGCTTGTACCAAGTTTTATTTTTATGTTTCTTATAAAAAGTACTTTTCTTTTGATAAATTTCAAATCCAGACATCAAGATTCCATGGTAAAAACCATAAGCGATGTAGCTAACACTAATTCCATGCCAAAATCCCATAACCAACATATTGACCATATAGGCATAGGCTGCATTGTGTAATCTATTCTTAAACCATTTTTTTCTGATAACCTGCATCAAAACTCTTGAAAATACAAAATCTCTCAACCAAGTTGACAAGGTAATGTGCCATCTAGTCCAGAAATCCTTGATATCAACACTCAAGAAAGGTTTATTGAAATTCATCGGTGTCTGAATGCCCAAAATATTACTGCTCCCAACAGCCATCAAACTATAACCCGCAAAGTCAAAGAACAGATAGAATGTATACAAGTACATATATTTGAGTGAGTAGACAACTGTACCAGTATTGCTTAGAGCAAGTAGCATCTGGTAAACATAGGTTGATAGAACCACCTTGTAGAGAAGGCCTAGAACAATGCGATAAATACCATCACCTGCTAACTCTAGGTAGTCTTTTCTAGGCATGACTTCATTGATCTCTTTTAGAAATCTTCTGCTACGATCGATTGGTCCCGAACTAACTGTAGGGAAAAAGAGTAGAAACTGAAGATAATCTTTTACACTGATTTTTTCTTTGATTAAACCATCCGATATTTCCAGCATGATTTGGATAGTTTTAAAGGACATATAAGAAATCCCAATAAAAGACAACAAATGTAGCTGAGTTATGGCAAAGACTTTATTGACCACTAAAGGTAAAATGGATAATATAACTAGAGGTTTTAACCGTTTTGATTCCATTCTTTGTGCTATGAAAACTAGGACATATTGGTAGATGATGAAAGCCAATAGATAAACAACCATGGCTTTACTCTTACCATAGATGGCTCCTGCAAATAAAATTGACAGACTTAAGATATAATAATCCTTACGCTTGCCAAAATAGTTTAAAACAAAGCTAATCAGTAAAACCACAAACAATAGAAGGAAAAACTCATTCCCCTCAAAATAATTCATACCAGATGGACTCCTTTTCTCTTTTTCTCATCTCCTGATTTGTCATTTTAGGATTAGTCCCTATCATATTATCAAGGATAATTAACTTTATCCATTATATCATAATTTAAAGACTATATACTTCTATTATCCAATTTCCTAAAATAAAAAAACAAATGATTCTTACCACTAAACCCCAATAACGAGACAAAATTATTTATAAAACAAATAAAATCCAAGAGTAAAAAATTAGCTTGACTCAGCTGTTCCCATCAAGTCTCCTAAATATATTCGTTACCCCTTACATTTTCTCCTTCAAGCAGAACATAATATAAAAAATGCCAGAATAACCCTCACTACTATTCAAACACAGCACTCCCCCTTTGGGAATTTTTATGCTAAAATAGTAGCTATGGATAAAATTATTAAAACTATATCAGAAAGCGGAGCCTTTCGTGCTTATGTTCTTGATAGCACTGAAACCGTCCGCACTGCTCAAGAAAAACATCAAACTCAAGCTAGCTCAACTGTTGCACTTGGCCGCACCCTTATCGCCAGCCAGATTCTCGCAGCCAATGAAAAAGGAAATACCAAGCTAACGGTTAAAGTTCTTGGAACTAGCTCTCTAGGAGCCATCATCACCGTAGCTGATACCAAGGGGAACGTCAAAGGTTACGTTCAAAATCCTGGTGTTGACATCAAAAAGACTGCAACTGGTGAAGTTCTAGTCGGACCTTTTGTCGGCAATGGTCAATTTCTCGTTATCACAGACTATGGTACTGGAAATCCTTACAACTCCATGACTCCTCTCATTTCTGGGGAAATCGGTGAAGACTTGGCCTATTACCTGACTGAAAGCCAACAAACCCCTTCAGCAGTCGGCCTCAATGTCCTTTTGGACGAGGAAGATAAGGTCAAGGTTGCAGGTGGTTTCCTAGTTCAAGTCTTGCCAGGAGCCAAGGAAGAAGAGATTGCTCGCTTTGAAAAACGCATCCAAGCAATGCCAGCTATCTCAGCCCTTCTGGAAAGTGAAGACCATATCGAAGCCCTCCTCAAAGCTATCTACGGGGACGAGGCCTACAAGCGTCTTTCTGAAGAAGAAATCCGTTTCCAATGCGACTGCAGCAAAGAACGTTTTATGAAGGCTCTTTCTAGTCTGCCAAGCTCAGACTTGCAGGAAATGAAGGACGAAGACCACGGGGCAGAAATCACTTGTCAATTCTGCCAAACTACTTATAATTTTGATGAAAACGACCTGGAGGAACTCATTCGTGACAAATCTTAATACACCTTTTATGATTGGTAATGTTGAGATTCCCAATCGTACCGTTTTAGCGCCTATGGCTGGTGTAACCAACTCAGCCTTCCGCACCATTGCTAAAGAACTTGGGGCAGGCCTTGTTGTCATGGAAATGGTCTCTGACAAGGGAATCCAATACAACAACGAAAAAACTCTTCACATGCTTCATATCGATGAGGGCGAAAGCCCAGTTTCGATCCAACTATTTGGTAGTGATGAAGACAGCCTCGCACGCGCAGCAGAATTCATCCAAGAAAATACCAAGACCGATATCGTTGATATCAACATGGGCTGCCCTGTCAACAAAATCGTGAAAAATGAAGCTGGCGCTATGTGGCTCAAGGATCCAGACAAGATCTACTCTATCATTAACAAGGTCCAATCTGTCCTTGACATACCCCTCACAGTTAAAATGCGTACAGGCTGGTCTGATCCATCCCTAGCTGTGGAAAATGCTCTCGCCGCTGAGGCTGCAGGTGTCTCTGCTCTCGCCATGCATGGCCGTACCCGTGAGCAAATGTATACTGGTCACGCAGACCTTGAGACCCTTCACAAGGTTGCACAAGCTCTGACAAAAATTCCATTTATCGCTAACGGTGACATTCGCACTGTCCAAGAAGCCAAACAACGCATCGAAGAAGTCGGTGCTGATGCTGTTATGATTGGACGCGCAGCTATGGGGAATCCTTACCTCTTCAATCAAATCAATCACTACTTTGAAACTGGAGAAATCCTTCCTGATTTAACCTTTGAAGATAAGATGAACATCGCCTACGAGCATTTGAAACGCTTAATCAACCTCAAGGGAGAAAAGGTTGCGGTCCGTGAATTCCGTGGACTCGCTCCTCACTACCTCCGTGGAACATCAGGTGCAGCTAAACTTCGTGGAGCTATCTCACAAGCAAGCACACTGGCTGAGATTGAAGCACTATTGCAATTGGATAAGGCTTAAAATCCAAGAAGAAAACCCGTAACTTCAATAGTTTACGGGTTTCTTGTTTTTAGGGGGCAATTTAAAGTACTCAAGACTATGGTTGAATCAAAGCAACGCTAGATACAGTTCCATCTGCGCCTGTTGTAATTTGGATGATTTTTCCACCACCAATTTTGGCATTATATTTACCATCATCAAGGGTATAGGCATAGCCTTGGATAGAGTAATTTTCTTTCTTACCATCACTAGATTCTACTGTAAATTGACCACCTGATGAAACAGTGATAGTCTCGCCATTAGACCCCTTCCAGTTGCCAGCTGCGGCAGAGAAATCTCCATCAACCATGGTTAGAACACCCTTGTAACGTTTGTTGTGTTCTGCTTGCTTATCTTGAAGTTTGCGGTCAGTAGTTGGATCATAAGTTGACTGGCTAGTCTGTGCTTGAGAACCTTGTTGATTTGAGGGAGTTTGCGAAGATGCCTGTTGGTTAGAAGCTTCTTGGCTCTGTCTTGTTTCTTGTGCTGGTGCTGGTGTTGCTTGTGATTGGTTAGCAGTAGTCGTTGACTGATCAGAAGAAGCTGCCTTAGCTTTTTCTGATGAAGTTGAACTTGAGGACTTCTGAGTTTTGCTATCTTTACTAGAAGAACTTGCCTTAGAACTAGAAGATGCTTGTGTTGTCTTGCTAGAACTATCACTTGTCGCATTTTCTTTCTTATTACCACAAGCCCCCAATAACAATGTTGAAGCGAGTACAGTTGCGGCCATCAATTTGATAGAAGTTTTAGTTTTCATGTTATGCTCCTTTTGTAACACTTTTGAAATGTTGAGAAATATATTTGTAACATTATTGTAATATTTGTTTTGAAATTTGTCAACTACTTATCTAAAATTTTTTAGAATTATTTTTTAGTACATTTATTTCCTTATCCCTCCTATATCTTTTATTCGTAAAGAATTAAAAAAACAGGAAAATTTTTCCTACTAAAAATACTATATTTTACAAGCGTAATCGCTTGCATTTTTTTCTTGAAGGGCTATAATAAAATTGAGATAGGATATTGGAGGTGTAGGCTTATGTTAAGCAAATATTACAAATATCTTCCTTGGTTGATTATTGGTGCTTTCTCTTCTTATGGGGCTGCTACTCATTACGCTCAAACAACATTTGATTTATTCTACTTAACTGCTATTTTCATGATTGTCTATGTAGCTCTAATATACTTACACGAACATTATTTAAAATATAAATACAAAGATTTATTCATTCGAACCATGAGTAATTCTAATAAAGATAAACATCCTTAATTAGTAAAGCAGTCAAATAGCATCAAAAAAGAGGTCGGGAAAAATCCCGACCTCGCTTTTTTATGACTAATGAGTCTTTGACACGATGGCTGAATTGACTTTTGACACAAACTGTATTTTCTCTATTCTCAAGCTCAACCAGTCATCGGATTTATTGAAACATCCCAAGACCAAGACTAGGAAACCGAGACTTGGTCTATCGATTTCTGTCCCCAATCTTTTTATTTTAATCGATAGGTTTTTCTTGGTTTCTTTTTAGGCACTCGTTTGAGCCCGACTTCTTCTACATATTCTCCGTATTTTACGAGAAAGTTATTGCTGACGATTGGTCGTCCTGGGTTGATAAGATTGACCAGTTCAGTCCCTTCATAGACAGTGAACTCCTCCTCCAGCAGATAGAGGAAGGTCGGATTCCAGTCAAGACGTCCTTGGATTCGTTTGATAGATTCTTGGATAATGGCATAATGGTCAAAGGCGAAGTCTTGCTCCCCCAGCTCTAGTCCCTCTAGGAAGCACTTGCCCGTCTGAAAATCGACATCGACAAAAACCACATCCTTGGCATCATCTCCAGCTTGAACCAGATCAAGTGCGCGGCTAGGTAGATACACCAAATGGGCGATAGTAACCGTCCAGCCCCGCGGATCACGACCTGGAGTAGATACTGTCATCAACTGTTCGATTTTTTCCAAAGGAAGGTCAAGGTTGACCTCCTCTCTCACTTCACGCTGACAAGCATGCCTTGCATCTTCGCTCTTATCCATAAAACCACCGACCAAAGCCAAACAGTTTTGATAAGGATGGGCCTTGCGACGAATTAGCAAGAGTTTGATTTTCCCTTCCACAAAGCAATATGCTACCATATCCACCGTCACGCTTGGTTTTTCATACTGAGGAAGATCCTGTTTGCAGTACCAGTCTAAAAATTCCTTCTCAGTCGCATGAATCTCAAAATATTCTCTTTCTGTCATTCCAGCTGGGATTATCGTTTCAGTCATCTTATCACTCCTTGACAGCCTTAGTCCATTGGTACCAACCGACTAGACTATTGAGGGTGTAAACCCAGTACATACCTTGGATATGGATGTTTTCACCCCACCAGAGATAAATACTAAAGAGATTGGTTGCAATCCAGAAAATCCATTGCTCACGGTAAAGACGTGTCATCAAGAGCTGACCAACACCATTGGTCGCATCCGTTACACTATCACGGAATGGACGAGCACTATGGATACTTTGGTAAGCCAAACCCATGCCAATCCAGATGAGAGCTGTCAAGACCAAGTACTTGAGCCAATCAACCAGACCAAGTTTCTTAGCTTCAAAGTGAGACTCCTCTGGTTTTCCTTGTTCATTGATCCGATTAGACAACCAAGCATAGAGACCAATAGGCTGCATGACAAAGAAATAAACTGTTGTCAAAACTTCGCCGTAGAAAGTAGCATTCATAGATAAGACCAAGTAGATTGCAGAGTTAATAGCTCCAAAAAGGTAGTTACTAGCTCGACCTTCAGCTACTAAGATAACGCAGACAATCCCTGTCCAAGAGGCTAAGAGACCAACCCAGTCATGACTTTCCGTGTTTTGTGTAAACTCCAGAATAAGAGGGACACTTGATAAAACAATCAAATAGAGCCACTGGAAAAGACTGCGTCCCACAAAGAGGTCTTTCCAAAGCAAACGCATAACTCCTGCAAAACCAATTTTACGAGCTTCTGCGTGAACATTTTTAAAGTTTGCGATAAATCGAGTAATTTTTTCAGTTATTTTTTTCATTTTCTTCTCCTAATCTGCTTGGTAAATGACATCGATAGCTACTTTTGCTGCTTCATAATTTCCTAGATAATCATCAGCTAGATAAACATGAGGGATAGTAGCTAGATATTGCTCCCTCATCATATCCAAATGCTGAGAAAAACTATGACGGATATGGTCTTCTGCCATGGTCATGTCTCGAAAACCATCATTAACATAAGAGCCAACAGGTTGCACAAAGAGGATTATATCCCACTTTTCCTTTGCTAAGATGGAAACGAAGAGATTATCAAAGGTCTCTACGGACAGATCCCCCTGCTCTTCAGTTTCCATGTAGTAATCGTAGTAGCCCTTGGTTACCAATGAGTTGGTATCTGCAATGACCAAGCCTCGATTGGCATTGCTATCGATTAACTTGGAAGTTTGATCATATTGCCCCAAAAGAAGGTAATAATAATCTTTTGGGGTAAGCTCATCATCTCGGACATTATTTTTTATCTGATACTCACGAGCATATTCCAGACTGACTGGCGCATCGTAAAAGCGAGCTAAATCCTTGGCTAGAGTTGTTTTCCCATTACTCGCACTTCCCATAATCAACACTTTTTTCGTAAACTGACGGCGGAATGGTTGAGCGATATATTTCCAATATTTACTTGGATTTTCTCGAATCATGGTAGCCGAAATTCCAAATTTTCTTTCCTGTAGAACAGTCTCAAAACCACGTTCTGACAATTCTTGTTGGTATTCGGACTCTCCTACAAAAAAGATAAGCTCCTCACTAGTCTGGTCATAGGAAATGGCCTGCAACATCTGTTCCAACCACTCCTGCCAGCCCATCGGATAGCGTGGAATATTGCTTTCGTCAAGTTTACAAACAGAGGTCAACTCATCATCTCGAAAAGCTTCACGAATATAGCGAAATCTCTTTTGTAGTGTAAGCCCTACCTGTTCACCACGATCTCCCTTATAACCTGAAACTACCACCCATACAGCATCGCATTGACGTTTTGCTCTTTGGATTAAATCAATATGCCCTTGATGTAAGGGAGCAAAGGTGCCAAAAACAACCGCTATACTCTTTTTCATATCTGTTCAACCTTTTTATAACTTTTTATATTTTATATTATAATTCATCTTCCCGTCTTTGTCAACACTTTTTTATTGTTTTTTATAAAAACATTTTCTACATGATAGGATTTTTTTCTTGATATACAAAACCTGATCAGGAGAATTCTGTTTTGAACTCCTTAAACTAAATGCAAAATCCAAGTCCTTATTTGAGTCACAACTTTCCAAAAAAGAGGCTGAAACAATCTGTTCCAACCTCACAATTTTAAACAATCTCAAATTTTAATTGACCAGCTTTAACACCAATCTTCAGAGTCTTGCCAGCTTCCAATTCACCTTTTAGGAGAAGCTCTGCTAGCTTGTCTTCTACTTCTGTTTGCAAAGTTCTGCGAAGTGGACGAGCTCCCATCTCTGGATCATAGCCTTGCTGAGCTAGGAGTTTAAGGGCAGATGCTTGGAGTTTCAAGTCAATTCCTTTTTCTGCCAGGCTTGCAATCAATGGTTTGACCATAATCTTAACTACTTCCTGCATATCTTGACTTGACAAGCTATGGAAGACTACCTTCTCATCAATACGGTTGATAAACTCTGGACGATAAGCCTTTTTCAGCTCCTCAAACATCCGTTTTTCCATATTTTCTTGATCAAAACGAATATCCTTAGCTCCAAATCCAACTGTTTTGTCATCACGAAGAGCTGTCGCACCAAGGTTTGATGTCATGATAATGATGGTGTTTGAGAAGTCAACCTTGCGACCTTTACTATCTGTCAAGACACCATCATCCAAGACTTGCAAGAGTACATTAAAGATGTCTGGGTGGGCCTTTTCTACCTCGTCAAAGAGAAGTACTGAGTACGGTTTATTGCGAACCTTCTCGGTCAACTCTCCACCTTCTTCGTAACCTACATAACCTGGAGGAGCTCCGTTGAGACGGCTGGCTGCGAATTTCTCCATATACTCACTCATGTCAAAACGGATAAGGGCTGATTCGTCATCAAAGAGGACTTCTGCCAAGGCCTTGGCCAATTCGGTCTTACCAACACCTGTTGGTCCTAGGAACATAAAGGAACCAATTGGACGTTTGTTATTACGAATACCTGATTGGTTACGGCGAATGGCACGACTGATACTAGATACAGCCTGTTCCTGCCCAATCACACGCTTGTGGAGTTCAGCTTCAAGATTGAGATACTTCTTGGCATCCGTTTGTGTCAATTTTTGAACTGGAATACCTGACAAGCGACTCAAAGTTGTCAAAATATCAGATTCTTTTACGACATCTTTGTAAACAGGTGCTTCCTGCTCTTTTGAAATGAGTTGAGCTGCTTGCTTCCATTTGCCATCCATCAAGGCCTTATCAGCTGGTGTTAAATCTGACTCTTCTTGTTTAGCGTGTTTTGATTTATTTTGCACTGTTGCTGCCGCTTCGTCCAATAGATCAATGGCTGAGTCTGGCAAGTGACGGCTTGTCAAATAACGATGTGCCATTTTGACAGCTGTTTCGACAGCATCGTATGTAATTTGAACATGGTGGTGCTTCTCATAAGTTGCTTTCAAGCCCTGCAAAATAGCCATACTATCTGCTAAACTTGGCTCCTCAATCATCACCTTTGCAAAGCGACGAGAAAGAGCTGCGTCTTTTTCGATGTGCTTTTGATACTCTTCCTGAGTAGTCGCACCGACAGTTCTCAGAGTTCCACGCGCCAAGGCAGGTTTTAGGATATTGGCCGCATCCAAGGTCGAATCAATCCCACTTCCTGAACCCATAATGGTATGAAGCTCATCGATAAAGAGGATGACCTTGCCATCTTCCTCGATATCTTTGATGATATTGTTCATACGTTCTTCAAAGTCACCACGGAAACGAGTTCCCGCAACCACATTCATCAAATCAAGCTCTAAAACTCGCATCTTAGCCATTTCATCAGGTACATCCCCGTTGGCAATACGTTGCGCAAGACCAAGTGCCAAAGCTGTTTTACCCACACCCGCATCTCCAACCAGGACAGGATTGTTTTTAGTTTTACGACTCAGAATTTGAATCATACGAGAGATTTCTTGGTCACGCCCGATGACTGGTTCCAATTTACCTGAGCGAGCTTGCTCCGTAAGGTCATGCGTATAATCTTCCAAACCTCCACTTGGTGTCTGAGGCATACCCATCATATTAGCCATAGAATTTTGCTTGTCCGCTACCGTACGATGGCGTTGACGAAGGGCCTTCAAATCATCTCTAGTCCAACCAGCACGCGCTTCAAGACTACGACGAAGTCCAGCAATCTTGACCTGATCCTTCTGATCTTCGTAAGAAAATCCCGCTTTTTCTAGAATACGAGTAGCCAAGGCATTGCCATCATGTAAGATAGCATAAAGCACGTGCTCTGTTCCTAATACCTTGGCATGAACGACAGAAGCAACGTGCTCTGCTTCCAACAACAATACCTTCAAACGGTGTGAAAAAGGCAACTCCTGATAATTTTCCTTATCGCTATACTTTGTTTCAGTCAGCTCTACAGCAACTTCCTCCAAACGATCAATCTCATATGGAAATTCGTTCAAAGTCGCCCCAGCTACACTGTAACCATGATTGGCCATAGCAATCAATAGGTGCCATGACTCTAGGTATTCTGCCCCAAAATGACTGGCGACCAGAAAGGCACTTTCTATACATTCTCTCAATGCTTTTGAATATTTCATTTAGTTCTATTTTCCTTTTCTATCTACCTCTTGTAATAACTGCCGGAGCATATTGGCACGGATAAGATTGGCATCATCGCCTAAAACTCGGTCTGTCGCCATTGCTAATAATAGATTCATCTCCTGACGAGTCACTAAATCCTGCTCAAACAAGAGTCTTAAAACATCTTCAAAGATAGCTAGGCTAACTTCTTCACCTACCGAATACAGTAAATCGCGGAGCATTTCATGGTGGTTTGAGAATTCAATCCGACCAATGCGAATATAACCGCCACCTCCTCGCTTACTTTCAACTAAATAGCCTCTGCTTTCAGTAAATCGAGTCTTAATCACATAATTAATCTGGCTAGGCACGACTTGAAAGGTATCCGCTAATTGGCTTCGTTGCAATTCAACCATACCCGACTGCTCCAAAATCGCCTTGATATAGGCCTCTATATGGTCTGATGTATTTTTAAATCTCATAGAACGCCACCTCTTTCTTTGAACCTTGACTATCTTTGACTATACTATCATTTAACACTCTATAAGTCAAATTTTTAGGGCTCAGCCCTTGAAAATACTGACTTTCTTTAAAAATAATTAGGCATTAAATCGACTTAGTTTTTTCTGAAAATTCCTTAAAAAATCCATAAAAAGAGCCCTGAAAAGGGCGTAATGTTGACGAGTTCAGCAGGCAAGAAACTAGCACGGTCAAACGTGCTTTTTTATTACCTAGTAATATTATAGCATATCCAGAAAACTCTCTCAATCATTAGCAATAGCTCCAATGTTGAAGTATAATGATACTATAACTCTTGCAGAAGCTAAGATAGCCTATCTCAGGAAAGTTTAGAAAGATAAGAGAATTTAATATAAAAACATTTAGTTCTAGCCAATTAATATTTCTGGTTTCACTATTTTAAAAACAATAATTAGGAGTAAATAATTATGAATAAGACTGGTAAAGAAAACTTAGTAATGATTAATGATGAAGAATACGTACATTGTCCAGTTTGCGGAACATTGACCGCTGTTTATGACATTTGTGATCATTGTAATTGGCAAAATACGGGGGAAACCAACATTGATGGAGGCCCAAACAAGATGACACTAGCAAAAGCTAAGGAAGCTTACGTTAAAGGGATTCCAATAATATAACACTATAGTACTACAAAATAAGGAAAATAAAAATGAAACTTAGAAAGTTTAACAATAAAGTTGTAACGATGACAGACATTGATAACCAGACCTTTGAGGGAATTTGTATTTTTGAAGATAAGGATACTTTTGATGAAGAGTATGATGCTTTATCTGTTAAAACAGGTTTACGATGGACGAGATTATTTGAAAATGAAATTTTAAAAGTTGAAGTTGCTGATAACATCGACCAGTCAAAAAGCTCTTAGATTTGTTTCTAAGAGCTTTTATTCTACCAGTAGTTTTTAATCGTGATATGTCAACAATGCCCCTTCTCGATAATTATGGGCAAATTTTAGTAAGATTTCACTCTTTATACGGTCATACTCTGTTTTATCAATATCCAGTGAACTATAAAGTTCTTTCAAAGTCTTCTTTTGTTTTTGGGGAACAATAAATAAATTATAAAATATCTCACGTTTCACATCATCCAAGCTACTACTATAAGACTCTATCATATTTACGATTTCTATCGCTTTGGCTTCAAATGATCCTGGAGTTTCTCTAAGATTGGCTAACTTCTTCAGTGACTTGTAACTTTTCAAAAAACGATATGCTTTTTTAGTCGTTTCTGTGTTGTCTATCTCCATTGTTGCTCCCTGTATATTTAAATAAATGCAAATACAAACAGATATTTTATGACTTTCTATCTGAGAAAAAATCTCTCCAAAACGAATTTTCGCTATCAAAAATTCTAACTTCTTCTTCCGTCATATTGTGAGGATAATCAAGAAAAAGGTTATAAATTTTTTTCTTATCAAAGCTGAACAGAAACTCTCCTATAACACCTATTTTATCAATCCACCAAACTTTTGACTCTTCACTATCTTTGTAAAAATCACTGTACCCTTCAAGATTGGACTCCGAAGTAATGAGTTCATCTGTTTCATCGGATGAGTCTGGTTTGTTATAGTCATGTAGTTCATTATTTAACATCATTTAATCACTTTTTGTTATCTCTTAAAATTACCACCAGGTAAATGATTTCTCGCTTGGTAATTCTCCTCTATCCCACATCTGCTTCACTGCTCCACGAGTCTTGTTTGCATAATAAGGATAACCTAGTTCTTTATCATAATTCGACTCGATGACAACTGTAACTTCACCAGTCTGCTCATCAATCTCAATCATACCTGGGTCACGGTTTTCCGGAATATACCAATATCCTAAAATACTAGAATTAAAAATTTTAATTAGTTTAAGCATTGCTTTTTTCCTATATTCTAAAGTCACTCAAGTCATTTAGTACCACACAACTTGTACTGGCCTTCATAATCATAACCAACGACACATATGTTCGATAAGAAACAAGCACCTCGGCCATTAACATAAAATTTAAGATCTGTGTCTAAATATTTTTTAATTTCTTCTTTTTTCATCACATCACCATAGGTCAATTATATCACTTTTTATCTATCAGAATTCCCATTTATAGACAAAAAAGAGATGGCAAAGTATCAACCTCACCAACTCTAACTCTCTATTTTTCTACTTATCTAAGCCTAATTCTGCCAAGATTTGCCGTTTATAGGCAATTTTTTGAACTTCCTTGTCTTCAGTTTCAGACCAGTCGAGTTTGACTTCAGAAACAATCTGTCCAGGCCTATTTTTCAAGATATAGATACGGTCACTAAGATTGAGGGCTTCCTCGATACTATGCGTAATGATCAAGGTCGTCAACCCTAGCTGTTTGTGAATCTCCAGATACCAAGCATGAAGTTCCATCTTAGTCATCTCATCCAAGGCGCTAAAGGCCTCGTCTAGAAGAAAGAGCTTGTGCCCAAAAAGGTAAGTACGGAGTAAGGCCACACGCTGTCGCATCCCACCGCTGAGTTCATGAGGGTACTTGTCTCTTACAGCCGTCAACTGGAAGGTAGCAAGGATTTCATCCGCTTTGGCAATAGCTTCTGCCTTATCCACCTTTTGGATCAAGAGAGGCAGGTTGATATTTCCTAGCACAGTCTTGTGCTCCAGGAGCAGATCCTTTTGTAGCATATAGCTCACGCACCCCTTGGGATTTTCCTCACCGTCAAGAATGATTCGGCCAGACTGGACTTCTAAAATCCCTGCAATCAGGTTAAAGAGAGTGGTCTTCCCTACACCACTGGGGCCTAGGATAGAGACCACTTCACCTGAAGTCACCTGTAGGTTAATATCCTCTAAGATCTTTTCATCATCGTAGGCATAGCTTACGTGTTCTAGTCTAATTTCTGTCATTATTTTACAAATTCGTTGGTAAATCCTTTATCTGTCAAGTCTTCCTTGAGGATTCCATTTTCTTTATCCCATTTGTAGAAGGCATTCCAGCGATCCGCATCAAATTGTCCCCATTTGTCCTTGTCGCTTGCGTATTCTTTTGACAAGTATTTCTGAGATTCGATGACAAAGTCACGTTTATCCTTGAGCTCAGGTGCATTCTTGATCAGGGTATCTGCAGCTTCTTCTGGGTGCTCCATAGCGTATTGGTAGCCTTTTTTGATAGCTTGGATGACTTTACGAGCTTCTTCTTTATTGTCTTTCAGATAGTCGTTGTTTGCGATGATAACTGGTGAGTAGTAGTCAAACTCCTTGACGTAGTCTTTCAAATACATAAAGTTGGCATCCACACCTTGTGATTTAGCTAGAATTCCATCCCAACCATAATAAATCCAAGCAGAGTCAAAAACGCCGTTGGCAATCGGTGTGATAGAGTTTGAGTCGTTATTTGGCACTTTTTCAACCTTCTCAAAGTCTCCACCCTGAGATTCTACTAAGGTTTTCAACATAGCAAGCTCAGTTGGATCATTCCAGGTTCCGTATTTCTTTCCGACTAAGTCTTTAGGACTATTGATATTGTCAGACTTACGAGAGATAATCCCTGATGTGTTGTGTTCTACAATCGCTGCAACGGCAGTAATGCCTGCCCCCTTTTCCAATTTCTTAGCCATGTAATCTTGGAAGTAGATAGCAAATGGCGCCTTGCCATTGATAACTAAGTCTGACGAGCTTTCTTCAGGTGGCAATTTCAAATCAACATCCACTCCAGCTTCCTTGAAATAACCTTTTTCCTTAGCTACATAAAGCCCTGTATGGTTGGTATTTGGTGTCCAGTCTAGGATAAAGTCAATTTTTTTGAGTTCTGCTTCTTTGTTATCCTTAGAAGCAGTTCCTTGGCCACAGGCCACCAGCACGACAGCTACAAGGGCTGTTACAATCGTTAAAAACACTTTCCATGTTTTCTTCATTTTTATTTCCTCTTTTCTTTTTCCAAAACGCTCTATTTTAAGTACGTTTCCATTTAATAACATATTTTTCACTAATATCGACTAACTTCATACCAAGAAGGCTGATCAGCGATACCAGAATGATAATAGCGAACATAGTATCATACTGAAACAGTTTCTTGGACTGAATCATATAAACACCAAGACCTTCAAAACCTCCTAGCCACTCGGACACCACAGTTGTGATAAAGGCGTAGGAGACACTGACTCTCAGACCTGCATAAAAGTAAGGCAGGCTGACTGGGATTTTAAAATGCCACAGGATTTGCCAAGGCTTGGCCCGCATCAGACTAAACAAGGTCAGCATATCCTTATCACAATGCCTAAATCCATCTAGAATACTGACAATAATCGGGAAGGTTGTCGTCAAGATAATCAAGACAATCTTGGGCAAAATCCCATACCCCAGCCATAAAACTAGAATGGGTGCTATGGCAATGGTCGGTATGGTCTGGACAACTACCATCATAGGATAAATCAAGTCATTGAGCCAGCCCAAACTATCCATAAGAACAGCCATGATACAGGCTATCAAGACTCCCAACACTAAACCTAGCAAAGCTACTCTCAAGGTTGCCCAACTATGGTACCAGAGAAATTCTCTGTCACGAACAAAAGACTGGAGGATTTCAAGTGGTGTCGGCAAGATGAACTTTGGTAAGAGTTTTAAGAATCCCGCCACCTGCCAAAGAGATAAGACACCCAAAAATCCTAGCAGACTAATATGCCGTCTCATTATACTTTTCAAGTTTCTCATCGATGCTTAAAATCTCTCCTATATTTATTTTCACATTGGCAAAAACATTGTCTGCTCCTTGCCCCGCCACTTCTAACGCTTCTTTGAGAATGCGCATAAGCTCATCAAACTCCCCCTCCAAGACCGTTTCAAATGGTGTCACCACCATGGTCACTTCTTGAGCTTGCAGATAAGCAATGATCTTATCAATTACAGCTATGCGGTCAATCCCCTGTGACAGGGGCAGGACTTGTAAAGCAATGCTTGCTTTCATTAAAACCTCCTTTTAATTTACAGTTTTTCTTTATGAAAAAAGAAAAACCTCTTTCATATATGAAAAAGGTGCATGATTCGGCTAAGTTTCGTTCCCTACGCTGGCATTACCCAGATCAGGTGCGGTCGAAGTTTAACACTTCCTCTCAGACTGTACACAGACTCCCATATATTATATGGACATATGATAACGCAAAAAAAATAAGATGTCAAGGAAACTGCTTACAGGGATATAAAATATGTCTAGAAAGCATATTCTATTAGGACTTAATATAAACTTGGTCAATATTCAATCAAATTTTTGTCTCAATTATTTTTGGAATAACTTTAATATTTTTGTAAGAAATAAAATTTGACTAGAACTTTTATCTTGTTTTGCCTCACTATTTTTAAATATAGTTGATCTTATTTGAACAGACTTTTCAGTCGATTTCATTTGGATTGTCACATCATAAACTATATAACTAGAATAGCTAACTCTTATTAGACATGTCGTATCGTCTGGCATATCATACTTACTTTTAAGATATTTATAGAAATCAGAGTGATTTTCTGGTTCATAGATAATATCACAAAGCTCTATTTATACAGCCTCAATAATTATTAAATCTGAAAAAGGTAGTACATTATGTAAAACCTTTTTCATTTTTTTATTTTACTACGAATTAATATTCTTTTTTCTAATGATAATTAATCCACTAATCTTCCTTTATAAATATTGCAGTTCTTTTCTTAGTTAGCTTTTTTTCATAACTCTTTATAAGAATAACCAATAAACTACTTAGTAATCCCAAAATAACTAGACTTAATCTCGGGTTTAAAAGCCAATTAAAATAAGCAGCTAGTATCCCTCCAAAAGGAGCAAAAATGGTAGCTATTACAAAAGAACTAGAAAGTATTTTACCAATATTATACTCAGTACTTTCTTGTTGCTGTATTGTTGTAATTGAGACAGAAGCTATTGTAATTAGTCCACTCAAAATTGAGTAACAAATTCCAAAAAAAATCCAATTTTCTACTATTCCGCTTGCCATAATGACAAGTGGGATAGTTGCCATTGATATATTCATTAGGATAAAGGTATCCTTCTTATTCAAAAAAGTAGAAAGAAGAGTTACTGCTATCAAACTACCAAATCCAGCAATTGAGTATACAATTCCAACAAGACTATTTGATAACTTTAATTGATCCTGTAAATAATAAATAATTGTTGCATTAAAGCCTAGCATAGCGATATTCACAACAATAGTAAAGAGTAAAGAGTAAAGAAATCCTCAACTTAATATTTGTAAAATTCTCTTTAAAACCTACAAAAATTTCTTTTATATCATCATTACCATTCTCCTTGTGTTCTTGATCGGGAATATATGAAATTAATATTGAAAGAAATAACAACAAGAAAGAAGCACTATTTATAAAAAAAATGCTATTAATATTAAACTTTAACATTAGTATCCCTGCTAGAGCTGGAGAAATTAATTTTGAAATAGTTCGGACACCTTGAAACTGAGAATTATATTTTTGCAATTCTTCCTTCTCAAATAAGGCAGGAGTAATTACTGAGAATCCTGTTTGAAAAAGTGTCGAAAATAAAGGTATCAAAAATGCAATAACATAGTAAAAAAATATAGAAACTGAATATTTAGATAATATCGGTATTACACTACATAATAATGCAGGTATTAATGTAGACCATAATAGTATTTTTTTCTTATTGAAATTATCTAATAAGTAACCCATAACAAATCCCAAGAAGAATTGAGGTAACAATTCAATAATCACCATTCCTCCCATTGCAAAAGACGAATGAAATTCTTGGTAAATTAAGATTGGAAAAGCAATTTTCTGAAATCTATCTCCAACATTTGATATAAACTCACCAAAAGTAATTGTATAAAACGTTTTCTTATTGATATTCACAGCTTTCTTTCCTTTTATTTTATTTTTTGCCTTTAGTTTAGCACTTCAATGTTATTATGTCAATTATTTTTATAATATTTTTTTATTTATTTTTGTTAAATACATATTTGTATCTTTCTGAATTAAAAAAACGATGCTTAATTGAACATCGTCTTTACTATTCTGTTATATCTGCAATATAATGCTCGATTTTAAGAGCCATTGACATATTGCCCTCAAGCTTATACAGGAAATAAGCCGTTTCAAAGTAATCTTTTACTGCAACTTTAGAAGAAAAATTCTTACTGACATTTCCCATCAATAAATACAAATCAGCCAAAAGATATGTTGTTCTATACGTCTTACATTGCTTTATCGTATCTGTGATTTTAGTAATAGCTTCCTCAGTATTATTCTGCAACCATAGGTAGCGACAAACATTATAATTAAATTTAATAGAAAGGTTTAATTCTTCAATTGTGTTTAATTTGAGTTGATTTACTTGATACTCTAACTTTTCTCGAATTTCATTAAAACTTTCTAAATCTTCAATATCATAATAAAAATTGAATAGAGTATTTGAAACCTGAAGATAGGTCAAGTCAGATACACTTAACTGGGACAGAACCTTCTCCAATCTTGCCACAGCCTCCTCTTTTTGTCCATAGAAATAAAAATCTATAAGAGATTTTATCCACTCCATATAAAACTTATCTACTAGAGACAAGCGATGTACCTTTACACTCTCTAGTTCATATATATATTTCAAAGACTCATAATTTCGATTTGTGATAAAAGTCTGGGCTAACTTCTTAAACTCTGATAGCTCATCAATCTCCTCTCCAATCTGCTCATTAAAAAAATAATCTATACTTACTTTTAACTTCTTAGACAGAGCATATAAAAAGTCTGCTCCTGGAGTAAATTCTCCATTCTCTAATCGACTAATCTGTCCCTGTTTACATATCCCCTCAGCCAATTCTCGCTGAGACATTTTTAATTCTTTTCGTCTATTTTTTAATCTTGTTGCTAAAAGTGTGCCCACGTTTGCATTTTCCTTTTCTATTCGATTTCAATTTCAATTGTAACATGATTAAATATTAAATACAAATTAATAAGCCAAAAGATACAAATTATAGATAAATAATGCCTATGTAGGTTATTTTTGAAAACCTATCCCTTCTTCTTTTGAAATTTTCTTACTCAAGCGATTGATAAAACTATTAACGTTAAATGTACTAGATGTTAGACTATCACGTTTAAATTTTGCTATTGATATATTTTACAGACCGGAAGTAGTCTTTTTTCAACGTATTAAATTCAAGAGAGTAGTAACGATTCTTCCCATTTGTATAGCTTTATATTCCATAAAGATCAAATAATTTTGTCGTGTACTTTAGTCTAGAAACATCCACACAAAATCTTTTTGAAACCTGATTGAATCTTTATACTTGCTTTCGGAGTTCATATTTCTGAACCTTATCATCTTATGTATATTCCTAATAAAGGAAAGCCTTATTTTTAAACTGCTAAGCTTACAGAAAAAGAGACGGCAAACCTTCTCTTTCTCTAATTATAAAGATGAACTAGCTCTTTCAATTAAAGCATTGGCGCAAACAACTGGGTCACTTCCTTGATTAATGTTTGATACCAGGTAGGATTGATCGTCCCTGGGAATACTTCCTGCGATACTTCAAAAATCTCTTCAAAGTCCTTACGAATATCTGCAATTGATGATGTTTCATACAACAAAACCGCATTTTCATAGTGATGAACCAAGCTACGATAATCTAGATTTATGGTTCCAACAACTGCGTATCGATCATCAACAATCATCTGCTTACTATGGATAAAACCAGGAGTATACTCATAAATACGGACACCAGCAGACAAAAGATCCGGATAGGCTCCTCGTGTTATCAGTTGAATAAGTTCCTTGTCTGGTACAAAGGGAGTGACAATTCGCACATCCACCCCTCGCATAGCCGCATTTTTAATATCTTCCGTCAAATCATAATCAATAATCAAGTAAGGTGTGGTAATATAGACAAAGTCTGTCGCTTGATTGATGAGATTTTGATAAACTACTTTCCCTACCTTCATCTGGTAGATAGGCTTGGGACCACTTCCATAAGGAATGCACAAACCTACTCCAGACCGCGTTTGATTTTCCAAATGATACTGATCAAAGTCACTGATTTCACCACGGTTGATGTACCAGTTCATGAGAAATAGTCTTGTAAAAGCCTGAACAGCTGGGCCGTCTATACGAAGGCCGCTATCTTTCCAATAGCCAAAACGTTCAATCTGGTTGATATACTCATCCGCAAGATTGACGCCACCAGTATAGGCAATCTGCCCATCAATAACCAAAATTTTGCGGTGATCTCGGTTATTATAGGCCACTGTCATACGAGGAATTACCTTATTAAACTTATGAGCCTCAATTCCCCGAGATCGGAGATGCACAGTATAATCACCTGGCAATGTCACCATGCAGCCGATATCGTCGTAGAGCATCTTAACTTCAACACCCTGAGCAACTTTTTCTTCGAGAATCTCAAGCATGCTGTCCCACATCAAGCCTTCTTCGACAATGTAGTATTCCAGGAAGATAAATTTCTCAGCCTTTTTCAAATCCTCTAAGATTTGTTTCCACATAGCCTCTCCAGTAGAGAAAAATTGTGAATCTGTCTGGTCATAGACTTCTGCATTATTATCCATATGTAGCAAGGCATTGATAATTCCGTAAGCTGATTTATCTGTCTCCTGTAGCTGCAGATGGAGTTGGCGCCCATTATTCTCATGAAATGCAATAGAATTCAATTCCTGGAGTTGTTTCAGTTCTTTTTTTGATAGTCTTCTCTCACCGAACATGAGATAAAGCAGTGGACCAAACACCGGCACAAAGGTCACAATCAACCAAGTCACTTTGCTTTCAGGCGTCATCGAACGATTAACAATCGCTATAACGGTTGCTACGCTGATAAAAAATACAAGAGTCACCCAAATAATCGGTGCAATCTGGCTCATGTAAAGAATAATTCCGAAAACAAGAACTAATTCTATTAGAATAATCGCAATACTAAAGCCATACTTGGACATCAATAATCGAAATTTTCTGATTCCCATATCTCCCTCTCAATTTCTAAGTCTACTCCCTAATTCAACGTCTGAAAACGCTTGTCACCTTCTAGTATACTTAGTTTCGTAAAAGTTAGCAAGCTTTTTCTGTATAGGCCGATAGTTCTATGTTTAAAATTAATTTAAAAAGCAGGCCTCTTATATGTGCCTGCTATTATTTTACAATTTCAAAGCCAACATATTGACCGTCATACCAGCTGCAGTTCCCATCAAGAAGATGGTATCTCCTTCTTTTATATAGCCATGATCGAGTGCATAGGCCAAACCAAAAGGTACAGCAACTGAAACCATATTTCCATAATCCGTAAAAAGGTTAAGGTACTTATCTTCATCTACACCCAGTTTTCCCATGACCAAAGGAAGAGCGCGACTAGCTTGGTGGGGAATAATATAGTCTACAGCATCTTTAGAAATACCAGATTTCTCTTGGAATTCTTGGAACATTTCTGGGATGACACGAGCAGAAAGCAAGAGAATTTTCTTGCCTTTCATATCAAACATAAAATTTGTCTTGGTCTCTTCAGAGTATTCTTTTGGTTGATAAGAAGTCAAGCCTCCACGAATCTCTGTATCGTGAGCTCCCTCTGACCAAGTACGTTGAAGGCTTGCTATCACTCCCTTATCCTTGTTACTTGCTTGGAAAATAAAGGCTGCGGCCCCATCACCAAAGAGTTCATAACTTTCTTTTTGCTTTGGATTGAGACCCAAGCTACCAACTTCACTAGATACAATCAAAACGCGATGATATTCTCCTGCTTCAATCAAATATGACATCGTTGATAGAGCAGAGATAAAACTTGTACAAGTCGTGTTGATATCCATAGCTGGAATAGAGAGTCCTTTTGCTACGCGCTCATGAATCAAAGCTGCCGTACAAGGAATCGGCTGAACACCTACCGCACTAGCTGATACCAGGCAATCAATGTCTTTCATACTCAAATTTGCATTTTCAAGTGCAGCTTGGATAGCTGCTTCTGCCAAATCTAGTTGCGTTTCTTCATTTTCAACCACACGATGACGGGTCTGGTCTTTAAATTGCACCGTATTTTTTGGGAGGCAGACTCCATATCCTGCAATTTCTACATGTCTTTTTACTTCTGTCATAATTTTTTGTCCTTTCATAAACGTTGGATACGTTTGAGCTTACGACTTGTATCCCAGTGATAATCTGAAAATTGTATTTCAGGTTCTTTAAACTCTTTTTGTTGCGCCAAAAGTCGAAACTGCTCTGTAATCGCTGTTTCAACTTGCTCATCTCTTCGACTCAGACAAACTTCCACTAGCTTCTCAGAATGTTGCTTGACCTGATAATCTCCAACATTCTCCACAAAGAGAATACAACGTCTGATAAAGTCAGGATAAATCGTTACCTGACCTCCATCTTGTCCATCAAAATAGAAGATATCATCAGAACGCCCTTCGACCTTGTAAATCCTTGTGTAATGAGATCCACATGGACAAGGTTCAGGATTCTCAACCAAGATATCGTTGAGCTGGTAGCGATAAACAGGCTGACTGCTTCGTTTAAAATCCGTAATCACTGGATAAAAACGTCGGTCATCCAAGTAGTGTTTTTCCACAAAAATGATATCTTCATTGAGATGAAGATTCCCAGCAGAGCAAGTACAAGCTAGAAAACCTTCCGTTGCTTGATATACTTGGTCAATAATCGGCAACTCAAAAGCGCTCAAAATTCGCTCTTTATCACTATCTTCTAATATTTCTGCCACTGAGACGATTTTTTGCGGCTGAATCTTAAGCTCTCCTGCTTTTAGGCGCTTACTCAATTCAATCAACATAGAAGCAGGTGCCACTACAATAGTCGGTTGATAATTGTTGAGACGCTCGATATGCTCATCTGTATTCTTAAAAATATCAAAGTACTCTAAACGAATGAGCGCCGTATTGATTGTTTGATAGAGTTCATTATCCGCTCTCAAAAAAAAGGCTATGCGGTGCCCAAAAAGTTGGCCCTTGGGCAACATCTTTGCCAAGATAGCTGCTGCCCACATACTTCTCTCTTTTTCAGTCGTAATAAAGAGCCCCCGATGTCCGGACGTCCCTGAAGACAAACCGACAGCTATTTCTCCCTTGAGCTCTGTAAAATTTCTGGTCTTTTCACTTTCGATAGCCAAAGCCAAGGCCTCGTCTCGATCCACACCTTGGGTGTTGAGCTCATTGAAATGACTCATCATAAAAGCCTTATCCATATGGTCAAAGTCGCTAGGTACACCATTTTTAAAATAAGGTGACTCACGTTTGAGAAAGTCCATATAGGCAGCCAGTTGCTTCTTCTGATAGTTTTCTAAAGCTTCTCGAGACTTAAAATTATGAAGCCAACGCGTTTGGATAAACGTTTTAAGAAAGGTTATTTTTTTCATACAAGATCCGCTCAATCCTTTCTACAGGGTCATGGCTGACTAGCACTTCTATACCATCTTTTAAAACCTCTTCCAACAACTCTGTTCCCTTGATATAGGCTTCCTTGTTGTCCTGCACCAAGGAAGGAATCAGGTGCATCTGTTTGGTGTAAGGTAAGAGGTCTATTCCCCAACAAAGGTCGGCTGCGATAAAGAGATCATAGTCTGGAATAAAGAGACAGGCTTGCCCCTTAGCATGCCCATCAATAGAAGCTACAAGGATACTTCCGTCTCCAAAAAGATCGATGGTAGGGCGATACTTAAAGTTAGCATTTTGCTGATTTGCCTTGATGACTGTCAATCTTTCCTCGAAGTCACTCGGCAAAAATTCTTTAAAAATTAAATCTTTTAGTTTTGGTTTCTTATAAACATCATAGACTTCCTGGGTCAGGATAAAGTTTGCATTCGGAAAGAAGCTAGCTCCTCCCAAATGATCTGGATGTAGATGAGACAATAAGATATAGTTGATTTCTTTTGGCTTGATCCCTTTATCTTTTAGCAAGTGCGAAATCTGATCTTTCTCCGTCATTTGAACTGGCGTCCCCAAACGGTAAAAAGCATAACGAAGTTTCCTCTTAATATCATAGTGATAGCCAGTATCATAGAGCAGATAGCCCTTATCCCTGTGCTTGATAAGGAACACTCCTGCGGGGAAAGTCATCTTTCTATTCTTGACACCCTTAAAAAGCAAACCAGCATAACTCGTACAATATCCCGCTGGGAAATACTCAATGCTTTCGATAATATTGGACATATTGTTCAATCCCTTCTGAAATACTTATTTTCGGATGATAACCTAGCTCTTTCTCAGCCTTACTAATATCAAGAGTCTGACTATAGCGAAGCAGGTAATAGGTATAGCGAGTTAGAGGGGGCTCCCCTTTAAGGTTCAAGGTCTTGTATATAAATTCGAAACTACTTGCAATTCCTGATAAGAGAGATGCTGGAATTTTTCTATATTTGATTGGATAACCCAGACCTGTCAAACTTTCCTCTAGCAAATCTCTAAAAGCTCTTGGCTCGCCATTAGTGATGTTATAGATATCACCTTTTGCTTGAGGAGTCTCTAGAGCTAAACGAATTGCTAAAGCTACATTTTCCACACAAGTCATATCCATGAGCTGACGCCCATCTCCAATCAAAGGAATTCCAATTTTTTGACTCAGATTAATTACTCGTGGCAAGATGCTGGTATCCCCAATCCCAAAAAGCCCACGAGGTCTCAGGATGATACTCGGAACATCTGGATAATCTTTAAAGAGTTTCTCCGAAGCCAATTTACTACGGATATAGTTATTGAGATTATTTTCCTCTGGAGCATCACTTTCTTTAATACCAAGTTGATCTTTGGGTGCAGCATAGATACTAGGTGAGGATACGTAAACCAAACGTTGCAAACCATTTTCACGACAAGCTTGGAGAACATATTTAGTTCCTAAAACATTGGCCTGATAAAAATCTTCCCACGGACCCCAAACTGTTGACAGAGCTCCCGCATGAACGACCAGATCCATCCCCTTGCAAGCCTCTACCACATCCTCAACTTTAGTCAAATCTCCTTGGAAAAAACTGACCGAAGAATTTTCCAAGGAGCGACCTACTTTACTGTTTCTACCAAAAGCTCGGACCTCATAACCATGCTCGACTAATTCTTCTACAACATATTTTCCAAGAAAACCAGTGGCTCCTGTAACTAATACTTTTTTCATCACTCTTTCTCCTTAGTTGCTAACAGGCGGTGGATTTCACCTTCCAATATTTCTGTCGGATGATAAGATTGTGCGACTTGGCGGAGATTCTCCAATTCTGGCCAATTTTCTTTAGCCAATAGCCTATCAAAGGCCTGCCCAATCTCCTTGCTATTATCTCTTTTAGCTGTATAAGCAACACCCGCTTCCACACCCCGAACGGCATAATCAAATTGATCATAATCATGAGGCAATATCAAAGCTGGTTTACCATAAATGATGCATTGATAAAAAATCCCAGCTCCACCATGATGAATGACATAATCCATCTGAGGTATATACTCCTTATAAGGGAGATAAGAAACAAGGGACAGATTCTCCATCAGATCCTCACACTTGAAAGGTTGTCCACCAAGGCCACGAGTCACAAAAAAGTGACAATCAGGATGAGCATTCGCTAGTTGCGTAGCTTGATAAATAAGATTTTCTTTTGCCCAAGCTAGTTGTGTCCCACAAGTCATCAAAACTTTCTTTCGCTCCATAAAAAGAGACAAATCTAAAGGATAATCCTCTCCTGCCTCAACTGAAGCACCAGAAGGACCAACCCACTTGTAGTGCTCTGGAAATCCTTTCTTCAACTCCACTTCTTTCATCCCAATACCTAAGATAGAATAGGGAGAATAAATAGTTTCTTGGCCTTTCTGATTGTAAAGTTTAAAATGATAACGCCTTAAGCGGTCTCGTAATAATAAAGTTACTATCCGTTTTCCCAAATGAGTTATTTTTCTTGCAAGAAACTGTTCTAAAACCTGCCAGCTATTCTGGGGAGTCCCCATTCCTCCAAAGAAACAAGGAGGTCCCTCTGTCGTCTCAATCGCAAACTGGGTCGCCATAGTTGTTATCCACGGAATTCCCATCTGCTCAGCTACAAGTCCACCAGATAGTGTGATAAAGTCCACTATGACAATATCCGGACGATGATTTGTCCATTCTTGGATTAATTGGTCCGAAACTAGGTTTACCAAATCAAGACTAGCAGACAACTGCCGATAGGCTGAAATAATTCCTAACTGCTCCTTATTGTTGGCAACTTTTTCAAATTCTTTTACGTGTCCTTCTAAAATGGGAAGAACCTGAAAACCAACCGCCTCTGCAACAGCCTTTTTCTGAGGGCCTGTAAATAAACGAATCTCATACTGAGGATTTTGTAATAGTGGTGCAAGTAAATTCATCGTAGGATAGAGATGCCCACTTAAGGGAAGAGCCACTACATCGATTTTGATTTTCTTCATAATCCTAGCATATCAAATTTTCCAAAAAAGAACTATCACAAGGATAGTTCTTCTTAAATATTATTGGTTTTAAATCATAGGAATAGTATTTGATTTCCTAATACATTATTTGAATATTCGGGAGGAATTCGTAATGTAAGAATCTTAAATTTACTATCCCTAAAAAATTCCAAAGTAGCTTTGCTTAGAATAATTCCTTATAGAAAGCAATGGTTTCTTCCAAAGTTGGCATGAATGGATTACCTGGTGCACAAGCATCAATCAAGGCATTCTTAGAAAGGTATTCAAAGTCAAAGTCTTTTTCTTCGATACCAAGTTCTGTCAATTTCTTAGGAATACCGACAGTTTCAGAAAGTTTTTCAATTTCAGAAATAGCATAAGCCGCACATTCCTCATCTGATTTTCCTTCAATTTGCATTCCCAAGGCCTTAGCAACATTACGGAAGGCTACAGGTACACGTTTGGCATTTTCACGCTCAACGACTGGCAAAAGCATAGCACAGCAAACGCCATGAGGCAAGTTATAGACAGCACCCAATTGGTGAGCCATTGAGTGAACATAGCCGAGTCCAGCATTGTTAAAGCTCATCCCTCCAAGGAAGATAGCATTAACCATACCTTCACGAGCTTCAATATCGTGACCATTTTCTACTGCACGTGGAAGATATTCT
Source organism: Streptococcus infantis (assembly GCF_047460875.1). GTDB lineage: Bacteria > Bacillota > Bacilli > Lactobacillales > Streptococcaceae > Streptococcus > Streptococcus infantis_AA. The sequence goes on from NZ_JASHFI010000010.1 coordinate 88,688, forward strand.
TTGATCAGCTCGATAGCTCCGATAGAGAGTTTCTTAGTCACATCATAAGCACCTGGTGTTACCAAAGCTTCAACAGCGTGAGTAAGAGCATCCATACCAGTAGCAGCAGTCAAAGCTTGAGGTTTTGAAACCATCAATTCAGGGTCATTAACAGAGATAAGAGCAAGACTGTTCTTATCAACCATTACCATTTTAACCTTACGTTCTTCATCAGTGATCACGTAGTTGATAGTAATTTCTGCTGATGTACCTGCAGTAGTATTGATCGCTACAACAGGAAGACCTTTTTGAGCAGACTTATGCAAACCTTCATAATCCTGTGGTTTACCACCATTCGTCGCGATTACAGAAATACAGCTAGCTGCATCCTGTGGAGAGCCACCACCGACAGAGATGATAAAGTCACAGTTATGCTCTTTCAAAGCAGCGACCCCATCCATGACATTTTTACAAGTAGGGTTAGGTTCAACATCACTAAAGATAACGTAAGCAATCCCTTCATCATCTAAAGGTTTTAAAATTTTTGGCAAGATATCACTTGATTCGATATACTTATCTGTCACCAAAAGAGCCTTACTGTAACCCAACTCCTTAACATAAGGACCAACTTCATTTACCACACCTTTACCAATAAGGTTGACTGCTGGAACGTAAAATGTTGCCATATTTTTTCCTCCTTGCGTGTTTCACGCTTTATATTTAGGTTAATTATATAATATATTTCCTATATTTTCAAATATTTGTGATTTTTTTAACAAATACAAGTTTTTTAATATTTCAGCAAAGTTTTATAAGGAAAAAAAGTCAGGAAAAACTGAGAAGAATTATTTTATTGAAAGGTTATAAAGAATATTCATAATAAACAAAAAAAGAACAACTAGTGTTCTTACCCTTGTAATATCAATCGGGAAGACAGGATTCGAACCTGCGACACCTTGGTCCCAAACCAAGTACTCTACCAAGCTGAGCTACTTCCCGAGTTAAATAGAAAAAATGCACCCTAGAGGAGTCGAACCTCTAACCGCCTGATTCGTAGTCAGGTACTCTATCCAGTTGAGCTAAGGGTGCTCATTAATATATGCCGAGGACCGGGATCGAACCGGTACGATCGTTACCAATCGCAGGATTTTAAGTCCTGTGCGTCTGCCAGTTCCGCCACCCCGGCCTCTCTAAGCGAACGACGGGATTCGAACCCGCGACCCCCACCTTGGCAAGGTGGTGTTCTACCACTGAACTACGTTCGCATCGACCTCTTGGTTATATTAAAAAATGCCGGCTACATGACTTGAACACGCGACCCTCTGATTACAAATCAGATGCTCTACCAACTGAGCTAAGCCGGCTTATTTCTATTATGCGGGTTAAGGGACTTGAACCCCCACGCCGTTAAGCGCCAGATCCTAAATCTGGTGCGTCTGCCAATTCCGCCAAACCCGCAATGATGACCCGTACTGGGCTCGAACCAGTGACCCATTGATTAAAAGTCAATTGCTCTACCAACTGAGCTAACGAGTCAAATAACTTTCGTTATTACGGTCCCGACGGGAATCGAACCCGCGATCTTCGCCGTGACAGGGCGACGTGATAACCGCTACACTACGGGACCTATGGGAGTTAACGGGATCGAACCGCTGACCCTCTGCTTGTAAGGCAGATGCTCTCCCAGCTGAGCTAAACTCCCTTTAGCTAAGCGACTTCCTTATCTCACAGGGGGCAACCCCCAACTACTTCCGGCGTTCTAGGGCTTAACTTCTGTGTTCGGCATGGGTACAGGTGTATCTCCTAGGCTATCGTCACTTAACTTTGAGTAA